>CAMBEY010000004.1 GCA_945865705.1 Candidatus Sulfopaludibacter sp. SbA3 | reverse complement strand
GACGCATTTCGTTGGTCAGTTTGTTCAGGTCGGTGGAAAGAGTCAGCAAGCTGTTGCGCGACAAACAACTCAGCAGGAGAATCCACGAACCTGCAAAGCAAAATGGCAGGTAATGAAATACCTTTTCAGTATCTTCGTGTTGGCCCATCAGCAGATCGAGACGGCTGCCCGTGCACCGCAGCATATGATTCACGTTACGGGTGGTCAACATCACGCCCTTGGGCTCGCCGGAGGTGCCCGAAGTGTAAATGATGGTTACTGTGTCGGCATCGCTGAGGCTGCATGGCGCGGTTTTTTCCTCCGTCGTTGCGCCCAGCACTTCATCCACTAAAACCATGCGCGGAGCCGCTGCGCCTGAGGAAAGCAGCGGCGCGATCTCGCCAAGCAGCTTTGCGTCGCCGCCGATTAGGAGCGCGGGCGCGCTATCCTGAATCATGCTCACCAGTTCACCTGGTGCCTGGCGCGAGTAAAGTGGCACGACGATGCCGCCCTCGGCCATGATGGCCAAATCGAGCGCGGCCCATTGAATGCTATTTGGCGTGAGCAGCGCACAGCGGTCGCCCTTGTGCAATCCGGCATTACGGAGAAACGAGCGAGCGCGGCGAATCATCGTCAACAGTTCGCCGCCTGTCGCCGAAACAAGGTCCTCGCCGCGCGCTTCCTGCAGGACGGGCTGCGCCGTCGCAGCCTCCAGCCGGGCGAAGATGGTGTCGAGAAAGTTCATGCGCCGAATTTTTCCGCCAGCCTCTGTAAATTTGGACTGAGCGGCGGGAGGTAGTCCTCCCAGCCGTAGATGCCATTTCGCACGGGGAACTCTGGGTAGCGGCGCTGTACATGCTCCTCGAAATAGATGCCCATGCGCGCCATCGTCTTCAAATTGGTAACGACTGTTTTGCCAATCGCTGCCTGAATGGACTCGCGTTCGCGCACCAGACGGCGCAGGATGTGTCCCAGCTTCTCTTCCAGGTCCGGGTCATCGACTTCCAACAATAATTCAGGCTGGCCGCGCTCGCGCATCAGATTGCGGATGCGCTCGTCCATGGTAATCCCGGCCGAAGCGACGAGACCCGGCATAGAAGTAACGATGCCGTGGAAGCGCGAGGAGACCATCATGTCGCAGCGGCGCAGGACGCTGACCATCTGATACATGTCGTAGGCATCGGCGCGGAAGACGGGCGCGCCGCCGCCGAGTATCGCCGCCACGCGATGGCACGCGTCGGCATCCAGCCGCTCCATGGAGACCAGCACGGGGAAGACCGGGTAGTCCTTGCGAAACATCTCGACAGCGCGGGCGAACGCGGTTAGATAGCGATGGTACGCCGCGTCCACGCTGGGTCCGGCGTTGTGAAAATAGATGGAGCGGTAATGGCTCTTCTTGAATGCGCCGGTGAGCGTGCGTGCCACTCCTTTGGCAAGAGACGCGCGCACGGGCCACCAGAATGGATTGATGGGGCACAGGGCCAACAGCGGCATCTTGCCATCCCAGCCGGAGGAGCGCAAAACTTTCTCGGCGTATGCGGGAGGATGCGGCTCAAATGTCCATGCCGTATCGGTGCCGAGTTCGCTGGCGATGCCCAGTTCGCGCAGCACGTCGCGCGACTCCTCATTGCGCGTGATGACGAGCGAATCACGGCAGTAGCGGCTGCACATGCGCGCCAGCAGCGGGTCCATGTGTCCGGCCTCCGCGCCATAGCCCACGGAGAGACGGTTCTGCGCGGCGGCGAGGCCTAGCGAGCCAATCATCATCGTCGTGAGCGCGTTGGCGAACTTGCTTTTGAACATGGAGCCTTCGCAGGCCACCACGCCGTCGTAACGAGGAATTTCACGAGACAGGAATGGCGGGAAAATGTCTGGGAGCAAAACTTGTCTGGCATCGCCAAAGTAGCCGCGCGAGAGTTGGAAATTCTGGCTGAGTACACTCAGTTCGACGCGCTCGGGGCCGAGGATGCGACTGATCTGGCGCATCATCTCCTCGACGCGCACGTCGGCGCCCGTGTTGCGTGTGCCGTTGTATCCGGCAAACAACAACTTCAATTTTTCGCCGGGCTGCCAACTGGAGCCCGCGCCCATCATCCACCTGAGTTTGGCGGTCTCGATCAGGCCGCTCACCCAGGCTTCCAGCATTTGATCCATCATCGAGGTGAGGCTCCGGCCAAGTGCGAACCCGGTGCGGGCGCCTGGGTCGAGCCAGGCCAATCACGGTATGGGTAAGTGAAATGATGCTCGCGGCTGAACTGCAACAGCGGCAGGCAGTAATTGGTGAATGGTTCAGGAGTGCGGCCCGTTTCTTCGACTACGCGCGAGTTATCAAAAACAGTATTCCAGACCAAATACGGCAGGAAAACTTTCAGCAGCGTTGCGCCAAAGCCGATGCCGCCGCCGAGATGCGTGAGCGCATGGATCGTGCCGGAAAACGGTGGCTGCAGCCACGGTAAATAAAGTGGAGGCCTGCGGTGGCGCGCGCGCGCCAGATGGTCAGTGATCTGCCGGAAGTTCAGAGAACCTGCGCCGGAGGAAAGGTGATAGATCTCATGCTGCGGTCGCTCCATCAGATGGATGGCGACCACGGAGTCGGCCACGAAATCCACGGGCACGATGTCCAGACGGGCCGTCGGCTGGAAGGGCAGCACGCGGAGTCCGGCGAGGATGACGAACGCGCGGGCCATGTCAAATTGCGTGGTCTCGCCGTGGCGGCTGTTGCCCAGCACGATGCTGGGGCGGAAGATGGTGCGCGAGACATTAGGGAGCAACTCGCGGACCATGTGCTCGCAGAATTTTTTGGTGCGCGCGTAAGGATCGTAATCGTTGCGATCCCACTCGACGGCGCGGTCTTCCTGGACCATTTCATTTGAGCGTACACCGGCCACGGCCACGGTGGAGACGTGGCTGAAGCGCCGCAGCCCGTGGTGGGCGTGGGCGCGGGCAGAAAGTTGCGCCACTTCCAGCGTGCCGCGCAGATTGGTGTTCAGGCAGGCCTTCTCGGATTTGCGATTCAGCGAAGCCGCGCAGTGGATCACCGAGCCCGTAGATTCCACCAGATAGCGGTACATCTCCGGGGCTAGACCAAAATACTTGTCGGTGAGGCTGCCGCGGAATATGGTGATGCGGCTGCGCAGATGATTGTGAAAGCGCGGAAAATCAAAATGCGCCTGGAAGGAGCGCCAAAGGCGGAGTTCGGCGTCATGGTCATCGCGCGCGCGCACCAGTAGATTCAGTGGCTCGCTCGAACGCTCAAGCAGTCCCGCGGCGATGTGTGAGCCGACGAACCCAGTGGAACCGGTTAGGAAGATGGCCATGTCGGCACGGGCCTCTCTGGCAGGGAGCCGACGGCTGGATCGACGGCCGGCTCCAGCATGTGAAATTCACGGCTGGGACGCGATTCCAGCGGACGGCCCTCGATCAGCGGATACGACCAGCGGCGCTGCGCCGGGACGTGAATGTTGATCCAGTACTCCCACCAATCCACCGAGCGTGGATCATAGCCGAAGTCGCGCTGCTCGGCGGCGGGCAAAGCGTGCGAATGTATCTCCACGTTGTCCGCCTCGAAGACATGGTCGTTGAGCAGAATAAACGGCTCGTAGAGCTCGATAATTTTCTCGACACGGTCGAGCGACCGTTCGCGCCGCGCAAAGGGGCCCTTCAGGAACGGCAGCGGCGGGGTGGTCTTCTGGATCGCGCGGATCAGCTTGCGCTGCTGCGGCGCGGAGAAGGCCTGATAGCGCTTTTTCGATACCGGGATGGTGTCGAAGCGCAGGCGCAACCAGGAGTCGAAATCCTTCTGGGCGCGATAGAATTTGCGATGCGCCAGACCGGTCAGCTCGATGGAGCGGCGCATATCGCAGGGGTTGGTAGCCGAGGAGGCCAGGTGATACAGGCGATGATGACGCCTCTCCATGAGTGCCGCCGAGATCAGCGTCATGCCGCGGCAGACCAGGTCCACCGGAATTACATCCAGGCATTTGCGCTCATTGGTAGGCAACTGTCTGAAGTAAGTTCCCAGCAGATACGACAACGGAGCCGAGGTGTTGATGCCTTCGTTCCAGCCCCGGAAGGGTTCTTCGACGGAGGACTCCACGATGGAGGGGCGCACGACGGCGATGGGCAAGTTTTTTCCGCGGCTCGCGATCAGTGACTCGCCAAGACTCTTGGTAAGTGTGTAGGTGTTTGGCCAGCCGAGCGCCTTCGCGCGCTTGATGCCAGCCAAGGTGAGCCGATTGCGCAGCCAACGTTTACGTTCCTTGGCGATTTGCTTTTCCAGCACATTGCCCTTGACCACCTGGCCTTCGGACTTTTTCGAGAGTACCAGCAGTCTCAGCTCTTCGGTTACGTCGGGGGTCTCCGCGCGCTCCTCGATCTGGCGGACCTGCTCGCGAAGCGCCTGCCATTCCTTTTCTGAATTAAAGTCCGCGATGTGCAGCGGCGTATAGTTGGGCGTTTCCACTTCGTCCACGCGACCGTCGCGCGCACCGACCACGTAGCAGGTGGACAAATGGAGCATGGCGGCATGGTCGCACTGGCGCTGCAGGTTGATGAGATGATCCGCCGAATCCACGTTTGTGGACAGCGCATCGCGCAGGTCTGGGTTGAAGTCAGTAAGTCCGGCGCTGTTGGCGATCAGGTCGAGTCGTGGCAACAGGCGAGCCTTGGTTTCCGCGTCGAGGCCCAAGTCAGGTTGCGTAATGTCGCCCTCCACCACCTCCACTTTGTCCCGCAGGAACGCAGCGAAGCCATCTCCATGCTTTTCCACCAGCGGGTCGAGTGCGGGTGATTCCCTGATGATCTGCTCGAATCGATCCAGGCCGCTCTTCTTGCCCTGGCGGCGGATCAGCAGATAGATGCGCCCGATCTCCGGCAGCTTTGTCAGCAGGTGGATCAGCCAGACTTTGGCGATGAAGCCGGTAACACCGATGAGCAGAATGTGTTTGCCCGCCAGCGCCACGTGAACCGAGAGGGGTGGTTCGGGTGCGTTCCTGTGATGACGGCCATTGAAGTGGACCACCGGATGAGTGAGCTTCACGAAAGGGCGCTCCGTTGTGGCGACGGAAGCCAGCAGTAACTCCGGGTTTTTCTGTAGCTGGAGTTCGCTCAAAACCCATTCGCGCGGCGTGCGGCCATCGGGCTTGCGACCAATCAAGGGTGCCAGGCTCCGCCGCGGCGGGACCACCGGGCCAATCAGCCGGCCCGTGGACAGCCCGTCGCGAAACTCGAGGCGGTTGGCGATTAGATGCTCGACACCTAAATGTCGTGCCAGCGGTCGCATGACGTGGTCCAGCCCCTGGCTGACCAGTATCACGCGTCCGTTCATCTTGCGGACCTGATCCACCGTAGCCAGCAAGCGGGACATGCCGCGCTGCTTCATGCGAGGCTTCAGTTGGTATTCGAAATATTCCTCGCCGAGAAGGTCCAACCGGTCCTGGCTGATGCCGCGCAGTAGGGCATGCAACATGCGCGTGGCCCATTCGCGATCCATGAGGTAAAGCAGTGGACGCAGCAGGACTACGGCAACCAAAGCTAGCCGACGCAGAGACCGCTCAGAGAAGCTCTGGGCGTTGCTGGTGAAAAAAGCCACGGGCCGAACCGCACCCAGGTCCAGTAGGCTACCTTCCACGCGCCAGAAAATATCCGGCCCCGCTCCCTCCGCAGGACCAGGAGGAAGACCCGCCATGACGGAAGATATGTCGTCTAACTTATTCAATATAAAGCTCCAAGCTGCTGTATGCTAATCGGCTTGCAGGCCCGGCCAGACACAAATCGACATCTATCATTCTATGCGACCCGAAACGGGGAATGCAACTTGAGATAGTCCTGGGACGTGCTACCCACCTCACCCCAGATTGGGATAGCATAGGGGTTTATAGGTCATTTTCCCGCCCTGAAAACCCTCCTGAATTATTCCACCAAATAGTTGTTCCCATGCCACTCAGAGGGCGTAGAATGCACTCAAGCAGGACTTCCGTTATCTGGGCGAAGTCCCGGGATCAGGAGGGATAGGACATGTCAGGGATCATGATTGGTTTCATCGTCTGGAGCGTGTTGACCGGTATTCTGATCGTGTTAATGATCTATAGGGCCACTCTGGTAAATCACGAAGACGACCAGTTGTTCCTTAGCGCGGGCGAAAACTCCATGGCCCGCGAACAGGCGGAACTGGTGGTGCAGCTCAACAAAATCGAGCCGATAATTAAGGGTGTTGCGTTGGCCTCCGGTATTCTACTGATGACGCTGGGCGGAGTGTGGGTCTATCAGAGTTTCCAGGCCCCCACAATTCTTTGAAGCCAACGCAGGCGTGATTTTCACCCCGGGATGCCAGTACGTGTCTGCATGGGTAGTGGTGTGTTCGGACAGGCATTGTGTTGAACGGGACGAAGTGCGAATCTGATGGTATGACATTCAGGTTCACCCAGCGCGCGGATTGCGCCAATACGGCCAAGCTGCGGAGTTGCGTGCTGGCTTCCCTGCTTACGGTCGCTCTCCTGCTGACTAGCTCCTGTAATCACCAACCGGCTGCGGCGGATGCGGACGCTGCGCGCTCCTTGGCGTTCATTGGTAATGAGGCCAGCCGTACTCTGAGCGTCGTCGATCTTGGCACATTGCGCATCGCCAGCACGGTGCCTCTGCGCGATACGCCCCATGGCCTATTCGCCAACTCCCAGCGCGGTGAACTCTACATTCTTAGTTCCTTGGCGGGAACTCTCACCATATTGAATGCCGCAACGCTGGCTGTGGAGGGCACGGTTCGCACTGGCGCATCTCCGCAATTCATCGCGCTTTCCGGCGATGGTGGAACGGCCTATGTTGTCAACGCGGGGTCCAACAATGTTTCCGTAATTGATCTGGGATCGCGCAAGGTTCGGGCGACGGTTGCCGTGGGCCAGCACCCGGAATTTGCGCAGTTGACGCCGGATGGAGCGACTCTAATTGTCTCGAACCGCAACAGCAACACGCTGACGCTGATTGCCACTCAGGCGGATATTGGCGCCACTTCCGCCGCGACGCCGAAGGTTCTGGACGAAATAGCCGTGGGCAGTCAGCCCGGCCCTGTAGTAATTCGGCCCGATGGTCAGCAGGCCTTTGTGGCCAACGCGGGCGACGGCACGGTCTCCGCCGTAGATTTGCTCGCGCGTGGCGTCATCGCGCACATCGAGGTCGGCGGCGGTCCCAGTTACATGGTCATGAAACCTGACGGTGGTGAACTATTCGTCTCCAATACTGGCGCGGAGTCCATCAGCATTATCAACACCTATGCTGACGAAGTTTCTCAGTCGCTTATCGCCGGCCGCAACCCGCAACGAGTGATCACAAACGCGGCGGGTTTACTGCTGTTCTACACGACCGCCGAATCCGATGCCGTCTCTTTTGTAAGCATCGCCAACCGCCAGCGCCTGCCCACCGTGGCGCTGGGCACGCGTCCCGGCGCGATGGCCGTCAGTCCCGGCGGCCGCTATCTGCTGGTGCTAGGGCCCGCCTCCAACGATTTGGCGGTGATCGATCCCACCGTCCCTGCGTTGGTAACCAAGATTCCGTTGGGACAGTCTCCATATGACATCGCAGTCATGCGCGTTCCCATTGTTCGGTAGATTATCCGGTAGATTGTTTGGTGGGAGAGCCTACATGATCTCCTGCGGCTTTGCAGGTGCAACGAGCCAGCCATCGAGTGGTAGCGATTCCACGGGAAGACTGTCCTGCCACAGCGAAATTTGGAACTCAAATGGCTCGGTTGTGTCCATCTGCAAGGCCGCAAGCGAGATGCTAAGTTCGAACACCTGCTTGCACGCAGCTTTTCCCAGCGGCGTAGAGTCGCCCGGAGAATCGCCGCTGCTCAGAAGAGGGCAACTCCATTGCTCGGCTTCCGGGTCGCGCGCCGCCTCCAGCGCCAGATCCACTCGGACGCCAGTGGATACCTCCCCCTGACGGAGATTCACGCGTAGCGCGTGCTGGTGCAGATGTTGCCGTAATGATTCAGCAATCACTGGCTCGGTGAAATCCACCCGCAGATAGAACGAGCTGTCGCTACGTCCAAAGTGCACCTCGCGCATCACCGACGGGTGGCCGTGCATGGTGGTGGCGCGCAGGTCCGGGATGTAGATTCCGGAACCCATCCACTCGAAATAGCTGGTAATGCGACCATCAATTTGCGGGCGGATGAGCGCGCTAGGCGGCTGAAAAACGAAGGTGCGTCCGATGTGCGCGATGGGCTGCGCCAGCGCGTCCGGGACACGTCCGCCGAGGCTGCGGTAAACATTCGCCAGATGCGCGCGGAACAGGGAGTCGAAGTCCGCATCGTTTGCGGTGGAATGCTCCGGGCCGTACCACCAGCACCAGTCGCTGCCTTCTGCGATCAATAATTCTTCGAGCGCCAGTTCCTGATTTTTCGCCGAGGCGCCTGCTGCGTGCTGGTCGAAGAACTCTCGAGCGGCGTGAAGCAGGTCCCAGGCCTGATTGTCCTCATCCGCTCCAATCCAGATATCAAAGTTAGCGCCGATCCATGATCCAGTCGCCAACCGAGGTAAATTTCCCGGCGCACCGTGACGGTTGATAGCCTCCGAGACGGTCAGGCACTCGATACCTGTATCAGAAGCGAGTCGCCCGTAGAGCGCGCGCAGAAATTCGCGTCCGCTTCGGGGATAGTATTCCCACGCATTCTCGCCATCGAGGATCACCGGTACCAAGGCGTCCTGCCCCTGCCGCAGCACCGGCGCGGCCGATTGTTGAATCCGTCTCACCAGATCGGCTGCAGCGGCCTGCGCATCCATGCGCGAATACACAAAGCCGATCAAATCAGAGAACTCCTGATCACGAAAAAGGAAATTCACCGCGCCCGATGGCGTGTCGTAGCGATAGGGCTGATAGAGATGATGGGCGTTGATCAACTCGCCAGACTCATTGCGATAGAACGGCACGCCGAGCGAGTTACCCAGGATGCGCTGGTCCGTGGCCATCCAGCGGAAACCGAGCGACGCGCACAGCTCGGCCACCTGCGGCGAGACCGATCCCTCCGATGGCCACACGCCTGCCGGTTTGCTCCCAAACATCCGGGTGTGTAGCGCAATGGCCCGATCGAGTTGCGTGCGCGCGTCTTCGGGGCGCATGAAGCGCTGACGCGGAAGCGGCACGCCGGGATGCGGCTCGCGCGCGCAATCGGTGTCGCACAACAGCGGCAGTATGGGGTGATAGAAGGGTGAGGTCGATAGTTCGATCTGCCCGCGCTCGGCGGCCTGGCGGTAGGCCGGGATGATCTGCTGCAGCAGATGCTGCTGGCGCTCGCGCAGCAGCGCTTGATCCTCCACCGTATAGCCGCGACCCTTGGCTGTAAGCGCTTGGATGGCGGGATCGTGGTCATGATAGAACTCGTCGAACCATGCGAGTTGCGAGAGTACCTGCAAATCCGCAAAATCCGATTTCTGAAAAAAGGGCAGCGCACGCTCGGCGCTGAACTGTGCCGCCGCGTAGCGGTCGTAGAGTTCGCGATAGCGCGGGTAGCGCGAGATCAGGTGATCCACGTTGGCTTGAAACAGCGAGTTCAACGCGGCGACGTGGTCCTCCATGCGCAACTCGTCGGTAGGCTTGTAGGCAATCTGTTGAATGGGTTCATTGGCTTGGTCCGCGGCGTACTCTTCGAGCTGAGTTAGCAGCGAAGGCACTAGGTTGAACGTGGCATGGACAGTGGGGAACTCCTCGAACAGCGCCACCATGCCGTAGTAATCCTTTAGGGCGTGCATGCGCGTCCACGGCAATCGATAGACGCCGGTGAACAGGTCCTTGTAATACGGCTGGTGCATGTGCCACAGCAGACAGACGCGGATTTTGGGGTTGAGTGGAGGCATGTTTCAGGCTGGGGTGGAATCGGGCGGAGAGTCTGTGAAGCCGGGAGCGGCATCAGTCCCCGGAGTCGGTGAGAAATGTTTTGGAGATATGATCATGCCAGTAGAGCTTTTCTTCATCCACCAGAGCCCAGATAAAACCGAACAGGAATGATCCTGCGCTGACCATCGCACCTGCCACCCGAATCAGCCGCTGCTGGCGGCTCGCCGGGCGACCGTCAAAGCTGACCACCTTGATGCCTGCGGCGCGCATACCTGGCGTTTCGCCGACTACGCCCAAGAACAGTGCGCCGTACAGTAATGCAAGTAACAGAGAACCACAAAGCATTCCAGCCAGCAAGAAAAGTTTCAAGGGGGGCTGGCCCCCGATCCAATAGAAAGGGGCGGCGAATAGCGCGATTCCGCATAGTATGTATGCCAGATCGCGCCCGTGTCCGGCCATGCGGCGGCTCAGCGGTGCGATCGGCAACGCCTGCCACTGCTGCCACACGGGCTCTTGCGCGCCAAAGAACAGCGGCGCCTGTGGCGGGTAATGATTTATCAGCGGCAGCGCTACGTTTGCTGGTGGGACCTCTCCCAGCGGTTGCGCAGCGGGTATCCCATGGCTGAGCGCAACGGTCTCCGCTATTTCTCCGGCGGGGCCTTGCTCCGCGGGTGTCTGGACAACCTGCTGAACCGGCGGGAGCATCTCCATATGCGCTATCCGAGACTCTCGGGAGTTGCGCTGCCGCCCGACTTTTTGCTCAGGAGCCTCTTCTAATGTGGGGAACGCAACTAAGTTCTCCGCGTTCGTCAGTACAGGCTCGTCGAAGGGTAGAGGCAGTGTTTGCCCCTGGCGGCGCGCCCTGAACCGCTCCACTTTCGAGTGTATTTCGCGGCGCACATGATCCGGCATCACTGGACGCGGCGGCGCTGGGGGAGCGATGTTCAAAGCAGAAATACTTGCCACCGCATGATTAGACGCCGAATCTTCCGCAGTCCCCGCCACTTTGGATTCGCTTGCTGCAGTGGACGGAGATGCGCTCACCTCAGGCGGCAGCCGTCGCCCGCATTTCTGGCAGCGGACATCCATCCCCAGATTGTGAAATCCGCAAGTGGGGCAGTCGCGCCGCAGACGAACATGGGCTGGCTCTTGGTTAGTATGTTGGGGATGGAGTTGCGCAAATGCTTGCGCCATGGCAGGCCGCTCCGGAAGGTGTCGCCGTTACAAAGTACTATTCACGTCATCGCCTTGCAATACGCCGTGGCCGCATGCTACTTTTCGGCTGGTGGCCGACTTGGGTCGCTGAAAGTATCAGCCGTCAGGAGCTTGCTTGGGGACCATCGCGAAAGCGCTGAAGTACTTAGTTACCATAGCCCTGCTGGTATTGCAGCCCCAAACTTGTCCGCGCCCGTTATTTGGGCAGGTGCCTCCAGAGCTACATTCCACTCCCTCTCCCACTATCCTCGCTGTCCCCCATGCCATTTCCGCCACTTCTCCAGTGGACATGAAGGCCGACGCGCAGGAGAAAGTTGGCGATCTTTATACTATGACGGGCAACGTCGAGATCACTCGCGATGACATGCGTCTCACCGCCGACCGCGTGGACTACAACGCCGTGAGCGGCGCCGCCATCGCCACCGGGAACGTCCGCTTCAGCCAATTGGGTCGCAATGAGCAGATGCGGGCTGAGCGCGCCGAATACAATCTCCATACCGGGGTCGCCGACTTTCACAACGTGGAGGGCAGTCTCGGCGGACTGGGACGTACCTCTGCGTCGCTGCTGGTAACCACTAATCCCATTTATTTTAAGGCCCGCCGCGCCGAGCGCGACGAAGCTGGCGAGTACCGTGTCTTCGACGCCGAAATTACTGTTTGTGATCCTGCTGATCCCACCTGGACATTTTCGGCGCCGCGCTCGACTATCCGCCCGAATTCAGATGCGGTCATTCACGGTGCCACGCTGCGCGTCTTGAAAGTTCCGGTGCTCTACCTGCCGATCCTCTATCGTTCGCTGGGTGTTCGACCGCGCAACTCTGGATTTTTGGCGCCCTCGGTGGGCAATAATTCGCGGTTCGGCTTCGTGGTCGGCGAGGCATTCTACTGGGCGATCAATCGCAGCATGGATGCCGAGCTGGGCGGTGAATACCTGAGCGCGCGTGGCTGGTCGCAGCACGCCAGCTTCCGCTCGGTGCTGAATGCCTCCTCCAATTTGCGACTTACTTATTACGGCGTGGAAGACCGTGGCTTTGGGCCCAACAAAGTGGATCAGGGAGGGCGATCCGCCCGCGCCGAGGGAGTCACCCGGATCGGGCCCAACATACGTGGCGTTGTGGATTTCAATTACCTTAGCTCACTGACGTTTCGTGAGGCGTTTTCGCAGACTTACACCGAGGCGGTGAGTTCCGAGATACACAGCTTCGGATTTCTTTCACGCAACCAGGGTGCGCACCAATTGAACTTGTTTCTCTCGCGCACGGAGAATTTCCAAAGTCTGCAACCGAATGATGCCGTACGGTTGCGCGCTCTGCCTCGCTTGGATTATCGCCGCCTCGACCAGCCGCTCTGGCGCAACTTGCCGTTGTGGCTTGGCTGGGATCTTTCGGCGGGTCTGGTCAGCCGCAGCGAGCCTTCCGTGCGGACCGGGAGCGGTCTGCGCAGTTCTCTGTTTGAAAGGCTGGAGTTATATCCACGCCTTTCGCTACCGTTGCGCGCCGGCGGTTCGTCATTGAATACGGAACTGGGGTTTCGTGCGACTCACTATGGCAATCGCCGCGCGGTATCTTCGCTTGACTCAGAAACGCTGACGCGGGGAGTAACTAGTCTCTCGCTGCAATGGAATCTTCCCCATATTTCCCGAACTTACTCAAGTACTTGGTTGAGTCAGTCCGCAGTACGGCATGTGATCGAGCCTCGGGTGGATTTTCGTCTGGTGAATGGAGCCGGAGACTTCCGGGAAATTCTGGTCTTTGACGAGCAGGATTTGGTGACCAATACGCGGGAGTTGGAATACTCCATCAATAACCGGATCCTCACGCGCCGGGGTACTGGCGGGGCTGGCAGCATGGACGAAATATTGTCCCTGGAGATCAAGCAGCAATATTACTTTGATAGCGATTTTGGCGGCGCGCTCGAACTCGGGCGCCGCAACGTGTTCTTCTCGCCACTGATGCTGACTGCCTCGGCCTTTCTCGACCGCCCACGGCGCTTCTCGCCTCTTATATCCTACCTACGCTTCCGCCCCGCCAGCCACCTGGAGCTGGAGGTGCGCGAGGACTACGATCCGGAGCTGCGCCGCTTCACGCACGGCGGTCTGGTGAGCAGCGTGAGATTCGGCGAAGACTTCCTCTCGCTCAGCCATTCTTTTGTCCGGACCACGCCAACGCTGGCCGCGGCCGCCAATCAACTTGGCTTCTCGTTGGGCCACGGCAACATGACACGCGTCGGATGGAACGCCGTGGTGGCCGGAGCACTCGACGTGCGCGCGGGCCATCTGCAATACACGGCTTTTCAAGGTAGTTACAATAACGATTGCTGCGGCATCAGCCTCGAATTCCGCCGCTTCGCCCTCGGCTCGGCGCGAAACGAAAATCAAATCCGCGTAGCCTTTTCGTTGGCCAACATCGGAACCTTCGGCACTCTGAAAAAGCAGGAACGCCTGTTCTGAGTAATCGGGGGAATGGGGAATCTATTTTTGCGCGGAGAGGCTTGCCACGCGGGCGGCCATTTCTTCGGCTTGCGGAGTTTTGTTTTGCTTCTTGTAGATGTCAGCGAGTGCGTTCAGGGGCGTGGACAGCGCGGAATGGTTCTTGCCGTAGACCTTTTCAGCGATGCCCAGCACGCGGGTCCAGGCGGTCTCGGCCTTCGATAACTCGCCCATGTCATCGTACATGCTGGCCATGTTCATCAGCGTGGTGCCCACCGTTGAGCCGTCGCGCCCGTAGGCTTTCTCCTGGATGACCAGCGCCTGCTGAAAGATGCGCTCGGCCTCTTTATATTTTTTCTGCGCGCTGTAGAGTAACGCCAAATTGTTGCGCAGCGCCGCGGTATTAGAATGCTGCGCGCCATTCAGTTTTTCGGTGATGGCGAGGGCTGCCGCGTAAAGCGGCTCAGCTTCTTTGAGTTTCCCCTGATGGCGGTACAACTCGGCGAGGTTGCCGGAGGTGGCACCCACCAGCGCGCTCTGCTCCCCATAGGATTTCTTGTAGATGGCCAGCGCGCGCTGATAGAGGGGCTCCGCCTCTTCCCACTTGTTCTGCTCGGCGTGCAGCAACGCCAGATTGTTCAGCGCTTGCGCCAAGTCGGCGGACTCCGCGCCCAGCGTTTTCTCGCGAATCTGGATCGAGCGGCGATAAAGCGGCTCCGCTGCCGGGTAATCTTTTCGCGTGCGATAGAGCTCACCCAGGTTGTTCAGCGTGGCGGCCAGTAGAGTGTTTTCGTTTCCCATGCTGCGCTCGGCAACGCGCATGGCGCGCTGATAGAGCGGCTCGGCCTCATCCATCCGGTCCAGCATGCGGTAAATCTCGGCGAGATTATTGAGACTGCCAGCGACGTTGAAGTGAGTAGCCCCAAAAGTCTGCTCAGCTATTGAAAGCGCACGCTCGGCCACCGGTAGCGCCTCCTGATAACGGCCTTTGCCGTAAAGTTCAGCGAGCTGTTGATTCAGCGCTTCCCACTGCGCTTGCTGCGCGCGGGCCGGTGTGGCACCCAGCACCAAGACCAGCAGACAGAGCGACAGAAAATGTGCTGCGGCATCATGTGCCTGATCAATGGGTCGAGTTCGTGTAAATGGTATAGCCAACATCTTGTCTGTAAGGTTATCACAAGCCGTGCTCGGCGTCGCTGCATGAATCAAGTTGCCTCACTGGGCCTCAATTTAGTTAACAGTATGCCGCCCATTCCTGAACTTGCTACGGACGCAAGCTGGAGTTGATCAGCTAACATCTGCGAAGCATCAGCGGCGCGTGCGAGGTGTTATTATAGTGGTTCCTGTGGAGCCCGCCGCATCGTGCGGGCAGGGCATCTGGGCGTTCCGAATTATGGCTTCGATCAAACTCACCACCCGCAGCTTGGCCACTCGCATTAGGCGTCGCGCGCTGGCCGCCCATCGCGTCTATCGCATGTGGTCGCGCGTGGCCTGGGGTCTCATGCACAAAGATCATCCGCTGCTGGTGCATATCATTCCACAGCGGCGCTGCAATCTGGCCTGCACCTACTGCAATGAGTTTGACGATTTTTCTCCGCCCGTGCCGGTCGAAGAAATGCTGCGGCGTGTCGATCAGCTTGCCGCGCTGGGCACGTCGGTCATCACCATAAGCGGAGGCGAGCCGCTGCTGCATCCGCAACTCGACGAAGTCATCGCGCGCATGCGCCATCATGGCATCATCTCCGGCATGATCACCAACGGTTATCTCCTGATGCCCGAGCGCATCGAGCGGCTGAACCGCGCCGGCCTTGAGTACCTGCAGATCAGCATCGACAACGTGCAGCCTGATGATGTTTCCAAGAAGAGTCTCAAAGTCCTGGACAAGAAGCTGGAGATGCTCGCCGAACACGCCGACTTTGCCGTGAACATCAACTCCGTGGTGGGCAGCGGCGTGGCCAATCCCGAGGATGCCATCCACATCGCCGAGCGTGCTCTGGCGCTGGGTTTCACCACTACGTTGGGCATCATCCATGACGGCTCGGGCCAGTTGAAGCCGATCGGCGAGGCCGATCGCAATGTCTACGAGGCGACCAAGAAGTGGGGCAAGCGGCGCTTCGCGCGTTTCATCGAATTTCAGGAGAACATCGCCTACGGTCGTCCGCATAACTGGCGCTGCCGTGCCGGCGCGCGCTACCTCTACATCTGCGAGGATGGCCTCGTCCATTACTGTTCGCAGCAACGCGGCTATCCCGGCATTCCATTGGCCAAGTATTCCGTGGCGGACATCCGCCGCGAATACGGGACCAAGAAAGACTGCGCGCCGTTCTGCACCGTAAACTGCGTCCAGCAGATTTCCATAGTGGACAACTGGCGCGACCCGCAGACGCGCCCCGACACTCGCGCCGGACAGCCAGCTTCGGCGGAGCCGGCGGCGGGCCATTTGGTGCAGTCGTAGCTGGTGTCTCTTAAATACATAGCAATTTCTCAATCGCTGTCATCCTGAGCGCAGCGAAGGATATGCTGTTGCTGTGAGCGTCGGCTGAACAGCATATCCTTCGCTGTGCTCAGGATGACAGCGCGCCGGAGTGAGGAGACTATCGTGCCGACTTTAATCGCCGCGCCCGCGCGCATCACGGCCGCGGGCACCAAGCCCAAGCTCATCGACGAATACATCGGTCGTGTGAACAGCAAGACCACAGCGGCCAGCGTCGCGCACATGCGCAGCCCAGCAGGGTGGGAGGAACCCGGCCAGACGCCTCAGTTCGAGGAATTTACCATCGTTCTGAAAGGCACGCTGACGGTGCGCCATCGCGAGGGCGTGATGGACGTGGCCGCCGGACAGGCCGTCATCACCCAGCCGGGCGAGTGGGTGCAATACTCGACCCGCGTGGACACCGAGTACATCGCCGTCTGCCTGCCGGCCTTCTCGCCCGCCACCGTGCATCGCGACACGCCCTGACCATCCCTGTATCCCGGCGGAATGAATTTCCAGTTGAACTGCTGCATGTAAGTTGCTAGGCTGCGTTCTATGCCAGAGGAAGTCATGCCCGAAGAGTCTGCTTCTGTTTCACCTCCGCTGCCACCCGAACCAAACCCGGCGCCGCGAGTCTCCGCGATACGATGGCTCGGCTGGGTGGTTTTTATTTCGCTCGCGGGCGGCATCGCCTACCTGTTTTACTTCAGCGGCTACCGACCGCTGATTGCCAACAGCAGCTCGTCGTCCACGGTGGAGTTGATTCGGCGCAAGCTGGCCGTGTCGCGCGACGCGCGCACCATCGTCCTGGGCAACTCCGCCGCCGCTGAGGGATTTCGCGCCAGCGTTTACAATAGTGTCCCCAGCGCCAGCGGTCCCGCGCTCAACCTGGGCGTCCCTTCGGCGCACATGTTCCTGTTTGAAAAAATACTGGACATGGCGCTCGACCGCGGCCTGCAGCCGGAAGCCGTAGTGATCGTGCTGACGCCGGAAGCGCTGAATCTCAGCATCTTAGGCGAATTCGATTATCTTACTAATGATTTGAACGTGCTAAAGGTGGAACTGAATTTTTCCGACCTGCCCCGCCTGCGCCATCACGCCCAATCCCTGGGCCACTTCGCCGAACAAGCTGGACTCGTTCTATTGCGCCCCACGCTGTTTAGTGGCGACCTGCGCGATTTTTCCTTCCGTCCCATTCAGCGCTTGAAGGACGCCGAGTTTGTATATGGCTGGCTGAATTCGATGACCACGCTGGAGAGCTTTCCAGAGACCAACAACGTCTTCTCAATCTGTGAAATTGAGCCGCTCGATCAACTCGAGCCGCTGGTAGCCGCTGAGCGACAAAATCCAGATAGTCCTCGCCTGCTCCACATGGAGCGCACCTTGGTTAGCTATCAAGCGCGCCTGGGTGGAACCAGCTTACTGAAAGTGAATGAGTTTGAAATGGGTAGATTTCGCAAGATGCTGCGCCGTTTCACGAGTCGAGTCTCGCGCGTTTTTATCATTTCGGCGCCTTACTACGATCCTGACTTTGTGCAAATTCCCAGCGCCTTCCGCGCCGAATTCGCTCGCGAGCTCGATCAACTCGCCGAGCAAGTTCCCGGTGTCGCGGTGATTCCCTACTTTGTACCCGAATGCGGCATGATGATGGATACGGTGCACCTCAACCGGCACGGCGAGTTGTTCAGCGTATACTTGCGCGAGCACATCGAGTCCGCGCTTGCCGCAAATGAAAAGCCTAGCGAGAGCAAATGACGATCCCGTTTCGCCCTAATCCCGAACCCCTAATCCCAAATCCCGGATTTATCCATGCCCTTTGACTCGCTACTCTTCTGGATATTCCTCGCCGCCGTCTGGCTGCTGTGGCTGATCTCGCCCAGTGCGCTGTATCGCCGAGTGGTGCTGGCCGCCGCCGGATTTGTTTTCTACTATCTCGCCCAGCCCACTTTCGTCGTCCTGCTGCTGATGGTCACGGTATTCACTTATCTCGTGGGCACGGGCATTCAGCGGGCCGCGTTACCGCAAATGCGTCAACGGCTGTTGTGGCTGGGCGTGGGCGGGAGCGTGCTGTGCCTGGCCATCTTCAAATACGCCGGCATGATGGGCCGCGCCGGAATACGCCTTGCTGAGATCATTCCCGGATTGCAAAATGACGCGGCGCAGTTCATCCTGCCGCTGGGCATCAGCTACTACATTTTTCAGGCCATCGGATATCTGGTTGATTGTTACCGCCGTCAGGCGCCCGAGAAAGTCGGCTTCCTCGACTACGCGCTCTTCCTGTCGTTCTTCCCGCACATTACCGCCGGACCCATCCTGCGTAGTGCCGACTTTCTGCCGCAGCTCCGCGCGCGCGCGCGGCTCTCCCTGCAAATGGCTGCGCCGGTCCTGTGGGAGAGCCTGCTGCTGATCACCTTCGGGCTGTTCAAGAAGATGGTCATCGCCGACAACCTGGCCGGCTATGTGAATGAAGTATTTTCCAATCTGGCCAGTGCCTCGTCGCCGCAGATACTGCTGGCCACTTACGCCTACGCCGCGCAGATTTACTGCGACTTCTCCGGCTATACCGATGTCGCGCTGGGCGCCGCTCTGCTGTTTGGACTGCGCTTGCCCGCCAACTTCCGCTGGCCATATCTTGCAAATAGCGCAGCGGACTTCTGGAACCGTTGGCACATCTCGCTCTCGCACTGGCTGCGCGATTATGTTTACTTCTCGCTGCCGGGCCTGCGCTCCGGCTCGCCCTTCGCTCCATATCGCAATCTGCTCATCACCATGGCGCTGTGTGGTCTGTGGCATGGAGCGGGCTGGACATTCTTTCTCTGGGGCCTTTATCACGGTGCGTTGCTGGCCGCTTACCGCGCGGGTCAGCCGCTTTGGCGACGACTGAAAGCGTTGCCGGATTGGCTGCACAATCTTTGTGCAATCATTTTTGTGCAACAACTGGTGGTGGCCGGTTGGGTATTGTTTCGCATAGAAAAGGTCGGCGATCTGCGCGTCTATATTGGGGGCCTGTTCAATCTGGATTCATTGGGCGGAGCAATCAGTGCGTTAAGCTCTGATAAAAAGATGGTGGCGGGCATGCTGCTGCTATTCTGGCTCGGGCAATTCCTCCACCAGAGTTATCCGCTGACCGACTACATGAAGGCCCGCCCGTGGAACCCCTGGGCCATGTCGCTGCTGTTGTTGCTGGGACTGGCCATCGTCACTTTCAAACAGTCGATCGCCGTGCCATTCCTCTACTTCAAGTTTTAGGAGACGCCAGCGGAATGCCCGAACAGTTTCGCGAAAATGAGGCCGTGCATGATGGTAGTCCGCGCGTCACCCGCGGCAGAGCGCAGTGGCTTGGATACGGAATATTTTTCGTGCTCTTGGCCTCCTGTGCCTATCTGTTTTACCTCGGGGGCTACCGCCGCTTGCTGGTCGATGAAAGCGCTTCGTTCGCCGTTGAGTTGACGATGAGAATCATCGACGCGAACCGGGACGCGCGCTTGCTGGTGGTGGGCAACTCCACGGTCGCTGAGGGATTCCGCGCCAGCACTTATAACGATCTTGCGCCGGAGGCACGCGCGCTCAATCTGGGCATCGGGTCCGCGCATTTCTATCTTTACGAGAAGATTGTCGCGCTGTCCCTGCAGCGCGGGATGCAGCCACGGGCCGTGCTGTTGATGCTGACTCCGGAGTCGCTGAGCCTGCGACCGGGCTACGATACCTTGTTAAATGATCTCACCCTGCTGAAGACCGAGCTGGGCGTGGAAGACTACGCGCGACTGTGGCGGCATAGCCCATCGTTTCCGGCATTCATGGAAAGCTCATCGCGGCTGGCATTGCGCCCGGCGCTGTATAGCGCTGACCTGAAAGACCTGCTCACGCACATGGTCCCGCGTGTGCGGAAGATCATCGTCACGCAAAATTGGTTGAAAACGGCGGGCGAGCAGCCCGAGGCGTTGGAGACGGACCATGCCTTCGCGGTCTGCGACGCCGGACCGCTGCGCGAGTTACAGCAGACCATCGCGGCCGAACGCGCACTGCTTTCCAATAAGCAATCGGTGAGCACGCGCCTGGCCGATCTGGAGGGTGTCTGGGCGGGCTATGCGCCGCGCGTGCATCAGCCGCTCGCGGTGAATGGGTTTGAGACCGAGCGGCTGGTGCGCCTGTTGGAATTTCTCGCCGCTCGCGTCCCGCGCGTTTACGTGGTCCAGGCTCCCTACTTCGACCCTGATTTCGACGCCTACACAAGTGAGTATCGCGCGGCGCTGGCGCAAACGCTGATGGCCGTCATCGCCCAGTCTCCCGGCGTAACGCTGCTGCCCGAGTTCCCCGCCGATTGCAGTATGTTCTTCGATACCGTTCACCTGAACCACACAGGCGGCGACCAATTCACCACCTACCTCTACGAGCAAATGGAAGGCCCTGTGGCGGTGCCGCAGCACTAGACGCCGCGCGCGAGCAGGGCACCCCAGTGGAATCCGGCACCGAAAGCGGCGAAGGCGATTCGCTTACCTGAGAGCGAAGTCTGCTGGTGCGCCCACTCTGCTGCCGCGATCAGCATGGATGCGGATGAAGTGTTGCCGGTCTTCTCGATCACGCTGAAGACGCGATCCTGCGCCATGCCAACAGCCTGCGCGACGCGGTTCATTAGATTCTGGTTCGCTTGATGCATGAGTAGGACATTTACATCGGCAGCAGACCACTTATGGCGCTCCAGCAGCAGCATGATCGCCGCTGGAATTTTGCGCGAGGCTTGCAGGATCACGCTGCGGCCTTCCATACATAGAGTGCCGTCGTGTTCCAGACGCAGATCGCGGGTGAAGCTGCCGTCGGATTGCAGCGTGTGATCCACGATTTCCGCGATGCCAGAATTAGGGCTGATCAGGCACGCCCCCGCGCCATCGCCAAAAAGAATCGCCAAGTTGGGATCGGCGGGCTCGCGCCACGCGATTTCAGTCATCTTCTCCACGCCGATCACCAGGATGTTTCCATAGCGTGCCGCCAATTGATCGGCGAGCGCCATCGCGAAGAGTGTTCCAGCGCTGGCCATGGGCACGTCGAGTGTGGCCACGCCAGCGGGCAAGCCTAATTGTGAAGCAGTCTCCGCCGCTGGACCGGGGAAGCGACGCGGCGCAGTGCCGGTGGACATAATCACCATTCCGATTTGATCCGGGGTTAGGCCGGCATGTTCAAGACACGCGCGGCCTGCGCGCACCGCCATCTCGACGAGTGTCTCGTTTTCCCCTGCGGCGCGGGCCTGCCGTCGCTCGCGAATGCCGGAGGCCTTGAAAATCCACTCGGCCTCGCAGCCGAGCCGTGAGGCAAGCTGGTCGTTGGTGATGATAGTTTCCGGCAGGTATGCGCCGAAGGCTCGAATGAATGACACGGGAGACACCTACTTTTTTGGCGCCCTTGGTGGCGGCTCTAGCGGTGGCTGCTGAGATATTTCTCGATGTACTCGATGGAATCGAATTGGCGTGGATTCAAGTCTGAGTCAGGAATCTTAATGCCGAAGGCCTGCTCGATCCCGGCGACCAAATCCACCAGCGAAAACGAATCGAGCACGCCAGCATCGAACAACGACTCCGAGGGTTGGGCGGGCAGCGCAGTTTTGGATATGCCCTGAAGAATCTGCTGAATTTTCTCTCGGTCTGTCATAATCGTACTCGTTTCTCCCAAGAGCCGATTATATCCGGATGTGCACGGTTTGCCGAACGCGAAAGGTAAACAGAAGACGGGCATCATTATTTTCGAGATGCATTGGCTACTTCATTTGGCATGGACTTCTTGATGTTTGGTAGTCACTTTAACCCAACCGGGTTTTCCTGGAAACCTTTTGACTGTTCAAGAGGGTCTCGACCGTAATATGCTGATTATTATTGGGGCTCTCCGGTTTTGGAGAGGAAAGTGAGGATCACATGCCGTTTCCGTTGAGCATGACGCTCACGATGTCCAAGTACGTGATGAAGAACCGGCTGATGGGGCGCGAGAAATTCCCGCTGGTGCTGATGCTGGAGCCGCTCCACGCCTGCAATCTTACTTGCACCGGCTGCGGTCGCATCCGCGAATACAAAGAGACCATCAAGGAAACGATACCGGTCGAGCAGTGCTTAGGCGCGGTGGAGGACTGCGGTGCGCCCATCGTCTCCATCTGCGGCGGCGAGCCGATGATCTGGCAGCCTCTCGACAAGCTGGTGACCGAGCTGATGAACCGCAAAAAATTTGTTTACCTCTGTACCAACGGCATGTTCATCGAAAAGCGGCTGAAGGAGTTTCAACCCTCGACACGCTTTTTCTTCAACGTGCACATTGACGGGCTCGAAAAAACTCACGACATCTGCGTTGAGCGTGAAGGCGTGTTCAAGGCTGCTGTCGCCGGCATCAAAGCGGCCAAGGCTGCGGGCTTCATGGTTTGCACCAACACCACCGTTTACGCCGAGACAGACATGGGTGAGATCGAAGCCATGCTCGATTATCTGCAGTCGCTCGGTTGCGACGGACACATGCTCTCGCCGGCCTATTCATACAGCGCCGTGAAGACCAAGGAAATCTTTATGGATCGCGCCATGATCCGCGACAAGTTCCGTGATATCGACCGACTATTTAACCGTTACAAACTGAACAGTTCGCCCATTTATCTCGAATTTCTGAAGGGTGATCGTGAGTTGAGCTGTACAGCTTGGGGCAATCCGACTTACAACACGCAAGGTTGGAAAGGCCCGTGCTATCTGATGACCGACGCGCATCATGAAACCTATCAACAGTTGATCGACAACACGCCGTGGGAGAAATACGGCTACGGCAAGGACCCGCGCTGCGAAAACTGCATGGTCCATTGCGGCTATGAGCCAAGCGCGGCGCTGGGCGTCAACTCGAAGTTGGGCGATACTTTCAAGATGATGACCTGGGCGCTCACTTCGTAGAATTTGACAGGCCGCGACCGGAAAGGCGCGGTTTCGCCGTATTCGTTATCGTCAAGCACCCAACCGCTCCCTTGCAGTCCACGGCACGCCGGAATGTTCCATCGCAACTCTTTTTGGAATCCTCGCGACCATCGCACCTAGTCCGGACCTTCAATGCCTAAAATATTAGTTACTGGAGGCACGGGATTTGTCGGCAGCCATGTGGCGCGCCGTCTGTGCGAGGAGGGCTTCGCCGTTCGCGCGCTCACCCGATCCACCAGCTCGCTGGACGCGCTGGAGAGCCTTGCGCTCGAAACCGTGCAAGGTGATTTGCGCGATGTCGACTCCCTGCGCCGCGCCGTTTCCGGCTGCTCCTCTGTCTTCCACGTAGCCGCTGATTACCGCCTCTGGGCGCGCGATCCGCGGGACCTCTATCGCAACAACGTGGATGGCACTAAAAATCTTTTACAAGTCGCAGCCGAGGCGAATGTCGAGCGATTCGTTTACACCAGTACAGTAGGCACGTTGCGCTTTACGGAAGACGGTCGACCCGTTGCGGAGAACGACGTCGCGACACTCCATTCGCTGGTGGGTCACTATAAGCGGTCGAAGTTTCTCGCCGAGCAGGTTGTGCTGCGCTACGCCGCCGATGGGTTTCCGGTGGTGATTGTCAGCCCAAGCACACCGGTAGGTGAAGGCGATCGCAAACCCACCGCGACTGGCAAAATGATTCTCGATTTTCTTCTCGGCCGCATGCCGGCATACATCGATACCGGCCTGAATTTGGTAGATGTGCAAGACGTCGCTGAAGGGCACCTGCTTGCGTGGCGCAAGGGCTGCGCGGGAGAGCGCTACATACTCGGCGGCTGCAACATGAGCCTGCGCGAAATACTGGAATCGCTCGCGTCAATCACGGGCTTGCCCACGCCGAAAATTCGTCTGCCACACTGGGCAGCTTTGGTTGCGGGTGCTCTGGATACCGGACTTGCCAGCCTGCTCGGACGACCGCCGCGCATCCCTCTGGAGGCCGTGAAGATGGCTCGCTACAAGATGTACGTGAGTACGGAGAAAGCACGGCGTGAGTTGGGTTATGATCCATCGCCGGTGGAGCCGGCGCTGGTACGCTCCGTGGAATGGTATCGTGGAAACGGTTATCTGAGAATGTAACGATCTCAAAAAGCGGCGGCCTCCTGTATCATTCTCCAATAATTAATCGGAAACATAAGGCATGAGTATCCCATCCAATCGATCAGACTATCCTCCGCTGCTTGGCATCATTGTGGCGTATCGATGGGAGATCTCTCCACTGTTGCGCCAGCAGCCTGGAGTCCAGCGCAGCAGGACGGGCGAGTATTATCTGAAATTGCCGGCGGGGGATGCGGTGCTGGCGTTGAGCGGCGCTGGAACATCCAATGCGAGGCGTGTGGCGCAGCGTATGCTGAGCCAATACAAGCTATCTGCGCTCGTGTCGGCTGGTTTCGCGGGCGGGTTGGTAGAAGGGCTATCGGCGGGCAAACTGCTGCTGGCGGACGCGGTGATCGATGAAGCGAGCGGGCAGCGATATCCCTGTGATTTCAAATACCTGAGAGACATTCAAGCGGCCAGAGGGCAGCTTGTTTCGGTACAGGCTGTGGCCGGACGCGTCGAACAGAAAGCAGCGCTTCACGTCCGCTGGCAAGCAGTCTCGGCGGACATGGAGGCTGCCGCCGTGGCGCGGGAAGCAGCCGCAGCCGAACTGCCATTCGCTGCCTTGAAGGCTATTACCGATGGCCCCACCGATATCCTGGCCATCGACTTTCAGCGATGTTTGAGTGCCAATGGGGGGCTATCCTCGGGTAAAATAGTAATCGATGGGTTGCGTGGCATCGCTCAGTTCCGGTCTCTATGCATGTTGGCGTGGAATTCACGGATTGCGGCTAACAACTTAGCTGCTGCGTTGAGTCGATGGTAGCGGAGAAAGCATTTTATATATTCATTGCTGGGGAACTATAGCTGACTGGCGGCTTCCGTGTTCCAACTCACTGTGCGAAAGTTCTTTCGAATAAGGATTTACTGTGGCAGATAGAATGACGGCGGCGGTTCTCTACGGCAAGGAAGATTTGAAGATCGAGCAGGTGCCGATCCCCAAGATTCAACCGGACGAGGTACTGGTGCGCGTGCGCACCGCGCTGACCTGTGGTACCGACTTGAAGGTTTACCGCCAAGGTTATCACGCCCGCATGATCGTTCCGCCGGCAATCTTTGGGCATGAGCTGTCCGGCGAGATCGAGAGGATCGGTTCGGACGTCCAGGGCTTTCACGTGGGCATGCGCGTGGTAGCAGCAAACTCGGCACCTTGCGGCGAGTGCCGCTACTGCCTCCGAGACCGTGCGAATCTTTGCGACAATCTGTTGTTCAACAATGGGGCTTACGCGGAATTTATTAAAATTCCCGGCCCCATCGTTCGCCAGAACCTGCTGGAAATTCCCGAGCACATCAGTTTCACCGACGCCGCGTTGGTCGAGCCGCTGGCCTGTGTGTTGCGTGGATTCGAGCAATCACATGTTCGCCCGGATGACAGCGTGCTGGTGATCGGGATGGGGCCTATTGGATTAATGTTTGTCAGACTGGCGCGACTCCGCGGCGCGCACGTAATCGCCGTGGGCAAGCGTGATTCTCAACTGACTGCGGCCAAGCGCATGGGCGCGGATGTGGTGGTCAACGCGGGCAAGGGCGGTGACATTGCTGAGGAGGTCCGGAGCAAAACACCCGACCACGCCGGCGCCGACATTGCCATTGAGGCCGTAGGAACTCCACAGACTTGGGAGCTGGCCTTCCAGACCATGCGCCGTGGCGGGACCGTGAATTGTTTTGGCGGCTGTCCCAGCGGAAGCAGTGTGCGGTTGGACACCTCATTGCTCCACTATTCGGAGATCTCGCTTCACGCAACGTTTCACCATACGCCGGCCTACATCCGCAAAGCGCTTGAGTGCATCTCTCGTGGCGATATCCGCGCTACGGATCTGATTACAGGCCAAGAGCCGCTGACTCGTCTGCCGGATCTGATGCGTGACATGGTGAACCGCAACGGTAACATCAAGACTGCTATCATTCCCTGATATTCCAATCCGTCTGGCGGGCGTAGACTCTCATGTCATTCGCGGATACCATCCAACCCGCGGCTCTTGCGGACTTGGCGGCCTTTGCATTGCCCGCACAGTGGGATGGTCTGTTGCCGGAGACCGCCACTCCTCTTGCTGAGGCCCGCCGCTACTGCGAGTGGTTGGCCAGCACCCATTACGAAAATTTCCCGGTGGCTACACGATTACTGTCGCCTCGACTGCGCCCACACTTTCATGCGCTGTACGCCTATTGCCGCTGGTCCGATGATCTGGGCGATGAGGTTAGTGATCCGCAGACGGCTTTGCATTTGCTTGACTGTTGGGAGCAAGAGCTGCGCGCCTGTTACGCGGGTCATCCCCGGCATCCGGTGATGGTGGCGCTGTACGAGACCATCGTCCAATGCGACATTCCAGCCCAGCCGTTTCACGACCTCATCACCGCGTTTCGTCGTGATCAAACGGTGCGACGCTATGAGTCGTGGGATGACTTATTGGATTATTGCCGCTACTCGGCCAATCCTGTTGGCTGCCTGGTGCTCTACGTCTGCGGCTATCGCGATGCCGAATTACACCGGCTCTCCGACCTCACATGCACAGCTTTGCAGCTCGCCAATTTCTGGCAGGACGTTCGGCGCGACCACGCAATCGGACGCATCTACATGCCACTCGAGAATATGGCTCGGCATGGCATCTCCGAGCGTGAGATCGAAACTGGCACATGTACTCCCGCATTCGTTGAAATGATGCGCGAGTTGGTCGAGCGGACCTGGGAGTTGTTCCGTGCCGGTCTGCCGCTAATTGATCAACTGGATCGGCACCTCGGTGTAGAAATAGAGTTGTTCAGCCGCGGCGGCATGGAGATCTTGCGTTTGATCGAGCGGCAAAACTACAACGTGCTTTCGCGCAGGCCGCATCTCAGCGGCACGCAGATGGGCCTTCTCACTGGAACCGTTTTGCTGAAGAGAATGTTTAATCGCGGCGGTGTCTCCGCTTAAGGGCAAGAAAGTTTCATGGATTCAACTGTCGCCACATCGTATCGAGTGTCTCGCGGTATTGCACGCGCGCGGGCGCGCAATTTTTATTTCGGCATTTGGCTGCTGCCGCGTGAGCGGCGTGACGCGTTGTGTGCCATTTATGCCTTTATGCGCCATGCCGACGATGTTGCTGATGGAGATGCTGTAGTCGCGGATAAGATGGCCCGCCTGCGCGAGTGGCGCGCAGACCTGGACCGCGCGTTGGCAGGAGATTGCGCAGGCAATCCGATCCTGCCAGCCTTTCATCACGCTGCGACTCGATACCGCATTCCGCCTGAATATTTCCATGAGCTGCTCGCCGGCGCGGAGATGGACTTGACCGTTCACGCCTACGCGACTTTCGACGACCTTTATCAGTACTGTTACCGAGTGGCCTCGGTGGTGGGCCTGTGCTCACTGCAAGTATTTGGATTCAGCGACCCTGCCGCCAAGAATCTAGCGGAACGCTGTGGCGTTGCGTTTCAGCTTACGAATATTCTGCGCGACTTGCGCGAAGATGCCGCCACGGGTCGGACGTATCTTCCAGAGGAGGACTTGCGTAAATTTGGCCTAACACCCGCCAGCGTGGCATCGAGCGCGGCGGACTCGGCATTTGTAAATCTGGTCCACTTTGAGGCCCAACGCGCGCGGGAGTTTTATGAACAGTCCCGGCCATTGATCGGCATGGTGCACAAAGAGAGCCGCCCGGCGTTGTGGACAATGATCTCCATCTACTGGAATTTGCTGGAGACCATTGATCGCAATCCCGCAGCCGTGCTGCGAGGGCGAGTGAGCCTGCCTACGATGGACAAAGCAATGCTGGCCGCGCGCGGGGCGGGTATGCGGATCAAGTTGCGCCTCGGCATGAGCGAGGGAGGAAAACGGGATTGACCGTCTCTCGCCTAGCCGCTCCGCGCGTGAGCATACCCCGCGCGGGTATGCCCCGTGTTGCCGTGCTCGGTGGCGGACTGGCGGGCCTTGCCGCTGGGGTGCGTCTCTCTGAAGAAGGATTCGCCGTCGAGTTGATCGAGAAACGCAGCGTCCTCGGCGGACGCGCGTCCTCGTTTACTCCGCCCGGGGAATCCGCGCCCATCGACAACTGCCAGCATGTTCTGCTCGGCTGCTGTACCAACTTGCTGGATTTTCTCCGTCGCACTGATGCGCTCCGTCAGATTCACTTCTACCATCGCTTTGATTTTCTGGGCGATGCAGGATTGTCTTCGCTGGCTGCCTCGCTGTTGCCCGCACCACTGCACTTCCTTCCATCACTGCTGCGCTTTCGCCACCTGATTCCCGCCGACCGCTGGTCATTGGTGCGCGCGATTCTCGCCATTGTGTGCACGCCGCGGCCCTACCCCGATATTCCGCTGATGGGTTGGTTGCGCGATCAGGGCCAGAGTGTGGCCGTGATTGATAATTTCTGGCGCGTCATCATGACCAGCGCGCTCAACGAAGACCCCGAGCGGCTTTCGGCCCGACCCGCGTTCCATGTGATCATCGATTCCTTTGTGCGCAACCGTACCGGTTACAAAATGGGTGTGCCAAAAGTTCCGCTCTCCGAAATGTATTCCGCTGAAAAGATGCGTCAGCGCATGACCGTCCGCCTGGGAACTGCAATTGCTGGTTTGAACATATCAAATGGCAGGATAGATGGGTTGCAGTTGCAGAACGGCGAGACGCTCCATGCGGATTACTATCTAAGTGCGCTTCCACCCGACGCGATCGCCAATCTGTTCACTGCGCCGCAGCGGGTCGAGTGGCCGGAACTGAATGAATGGAAGGATCTCGAATGGTCGCCCATTACCGGAATTCATCTTTGGTATGACCGCCCGGTGATGGATATTCATCATGCCGTAGTGGTGGGCAAGACGATCCAGTGGGTTTTTAATAAATCGCTTGCAGCCGGAAAAAGCGCGGGCAGTGGACAGTACATTCAGGTGGTGATCAGCGCGTCGCGCCCGCTGCTGACCATGCGGCGCGAAGCGATTATCGAGCTTGTGCAGCGTGAGCTGGGTGAAGTGTTGGCGCGCACCAAAGAGGCCAAGTTGGACAGGGCGGTTATCGTGAAGGAAGCGGAATCAACTCCGAGCTTTCCGCCGGGCTGGGAATCGCACCGCCCCGGCCCTATCACTCCTTTTGCCAATCTGTTTCTGGCCGGTGATTGGACCGCCACGGGCTGGCCACCGACCATGGAGAGCGCAGTCCGCAGTGGATATCGCGCCGCCGAGTGCATAGCCAATTCAGGGGCTGAAGTTGATGGCAAGCGGCACAACTTTTTAGTGAATGATCTCCCATCCGATCTGTTGGTCCGGTTAATGCTTCCATGAACAACGGCGAAGAGTCATGACTAATATCCGCGACCACATTGGTGCCGACAATCCGGAAGATATAGCGGGAGTGCGGCGGCGTCTGCTGCGCTGGTACGATCGCGAGCAGCGCGACATGCCGTGGCGGCACACCTCGGACCCCTATCACATCTGGGTTTCGGAGATCATGCTTCAGCAGACGCGCGTCGAAGCGGTTATCCCCTACTACAAAAACTTTCTGCGCCAGTTTCCGTCGGTGGCTCACCTGGCGCGGGCCAGTAACGAGCGTGTGCTGACATCGTGGAGCGGGCTCGGCTACTACTCGCGTGCCAGAAACTTGCATCGCGCCGCGAAGCGGGTTCAGTCTGATCATGGCGGGGTTTTCCCGGTTGAAGAGCAAGCTGCGCTCGACCTGCCCGGCGTGGGCCGTTACACGGCCTCAGCAATATTGAGCATCGCCTATGGCGTGCCGCTGGCCGTGCTGGATGGCAATGTTGCGCGCGTGCTTTCTCGACTACGCACCGTCCGCGCGGAAGTGAAGAATACTGCTGGCAGAAAAACGCTTTGGCGTCTCGCGCAGGAAATTCTCGACACGCGGCGTCCTGGAGATTTCAATCAGGCCATGATGGAACTGGGGGCGACGATCTGCCTGCCAGGTCAGCCGCGATGCGGAAGCTGCCCGCTGCGCAAAGATTGCCGAGCGCACTTGCAGGATGTAACCGGCGAGTATCCACCTGCTCGCGTGCGAGCGCGTGAAAAATCCTTGAAATTGGTTGCAGCGGTGGTGTGGGACCGTGCCGGTAAGTATTTGCTGGAGCGTCGTCCTGCTAGCTCATCGTGGCTGGCGGGATTCTGGGAGTTGCCCATGTGGCCGGCAGCGGCGCAGACCAGCAAAAATGGTCATTCAGGTAGTTCGTCGAAGGCTCGGCTAAAGTTGGTTCGCCCGCTCGGGACCATTCGACACAGCATCACGCAGTTCCGAATTGAAGTGGAGGTGTGGCAGGCTGTCGTAACAAATAATAAGCAGGCGGATTTTGAAACGAAGTCCAGCAAATGGGTGGACTTGGCGGCTATAAAGAAGCTGCCCGCCACCACGATAACGCGAAAGGCGCTGGCGATGATTGGCGAGCGAAAGGAGGAGCAGGAATGAAGCGATCAACCATGTTGTTGGCGGTTTGCGGAGCCGTGGTTGTCAGCGCAGCAACCTATTATGGTGTTGCGCGACGCGGGCTTCAACCAGCCGATGCGACGCGCGGCCGCCAGGTGTTCGATGCTCGCTGCTGGGTCTGCCATGAGACGGACAATGAGGGCTACCGCATTGGGCCAGGGTTACAAAATTATTTCCAGCGCTCACCGCATCAGCAGAAGAACGGCTCTGAACACGAGCACACCGATGAGTTCGTTCGTGAGTTCATTCGAAACGGCTCGATGAACATGCCCGCGCAAAAAGATTTTATCTCACGGCAGGAACTCGCTGACGTGATGGCCTACCTCAAAACGCTCTAGCGCGATTGCGACCCATGTCACCTATCGCGATCCCACTTCCATGGTTACCGTATTGCTGGCCACGCCGCCCGTTGTGAGGATGACATCGGCTGGCCCCGGAAGAATTTCCGGGACTTGCAGATTGACCTGATAGAGTCCCGCGAAGCCGGGAGCGAGTCCGGCGAAGTCCACTACGGCGGGTATGCCGCGAACGGTAGCGGTTACCGCCAACGCGGTTCGCGACAAGGGCGAGGTTGGCGCCGGCTGGCCGCTGGTAACCCGCGGAGTTGTTGCACCCAGCCCGGTGGCGAAAACCGAAACATATTGCCCGGGGACGGCTGGTTGTTCGCTGCTGACCAGTGTTGCAGTTCCGGCATGAGTGATCGCGCCTGTGCCGATGCCGCTTGAGTTGAGCGAGAAAATTCCCGGCGAGGCCTGCCGCGCATTCACCGTTATCGCCGGTGATGCGATGCCATCGTTGCGGACCACCAGAGAGTGCAGGCTGGCGGCCAGGTCGGTCGGCGACTGGGCATTGATCTGCGTGGGAGAAACGTAAAAGAGAGGAACGGCCAAGCCGTCAATCTCAACGCGCGTTCCACCCAGAGTGGTGGTCAGCGGTAGGCTGGCAGCTGATGCGACAGTGCTGGCTAGTCGCGTCCCAAAGATGGAGAAGATGCTGCCGGGTGCGGGGATCACGCCAGCAGGTGCAAAGCTGGCTCCATTGACCACGCCGAGTGGTGTCACGAATGGACCGTCAACAGAGAAAATGGTAAAAGTTACTGGCGCTGCTAAACCTCCCACATTGGCAATAATCGTAACTGGTCCAAAACCCCCGAGCTGAATCTGCGCTTCAGCAATTCCCAATTCAGACGTCATCTGGACTGGCGCCGGAATGGTTGCCCCGCCTACAGTAATGACAATAAATTGGACACCTACACCGGCATAAGGAATGCTATTGGCATCCCGCAACCGAACCCGTAGAGGAATTGGTAGTGTCCCTCC
>CAMBEY010000003.1 GCA_945865705.1 Candidatus Sulfopaludibacter sp. SbA3 | reverse complement strand
GCAATTTAGTTGATGGTGATGTAGCGCTCCAGGCGGGCGACTTCTTTAGCGTTCACGTATTTGCCCATCTCCTTGCGGAACTGCTCGATGGTCTTGTACGGGCGATACTCCTTGAACTCCTTCAACATGCGCGCGCCCAGGCCGGGGATGGTGTTCAGGTCGGCGTCGGCGGCGGTGTTCAGGTTCAGCGGGATGAAGACGTAGCGCTCCAGGCGCGCCACTTCCGTCGCGTTGACGTATTTCCCCATCTCCTTACGGAACTGGTCGAGCGTCTTGTAGGGGCGATATTCCTTGAACTCGCGCACCATGCGCGCACCCATTCCAGGGATCAACTGCATCTCGGCGTCGCTGGCGGAGTTGAGATTGATGTGGACGAAAATTTTGGCGTACAACTCGGCGAGCTGCTCGGGCTTGAGCGACTTGCTCAAGAGAGCGTTCAGATCCACCACTCTGAGGAACGGGCGGCCGGCCAGCACGGCCTTCGCCAGGTCGGCGTTCAGGTGCGGCAGCGCGGCGAGTTGCGCCTCGGTGGCGGTGTTGGCTTCGAGCATCCCGGCCTGATTGCCGAGCTGCGCGTGCCCGCGAACGGCCATGCCGACAGTGAGCGCGATCAGCGCCAGCAACAGCGTGGCGCGGCGGACGGATACGATTGCTGCAACGGTTGTATGGATCATTTATATCTCCTTGGAAAGTGGTTGATTAAATTCGATGATGGCGAACTACGATTCTTCTGGTTTCTTTGCGAGCGCCGGGTGGCCGTAGGCCCAGGCCAATCCCAGCAGGCCCATCTGAATCATAACACCGGGGGCGAGCGCCGGCGGAGCCTGGCTTTTCATCGCCTCCCAGAACAGCGCCGCGCCGGTGAGCGCCGGGTTCACTTCCATCTGGAACTCCGCCTTGGCGCGATAGTGCAGCAGCGTGCCGATGAGACCGCTCACGATGAACAGCGCCATCAGCGCCTGAATGATGCGAACCGGCGCGGCGCGTTTGGCGAACGCCGCCCATCCGAACGTCAGCAGCGCGACAAGTATCAGCGCCAGCGGCACCCACTGCCAGATATCTTCCGTATGCCCGGACAGCACCAACTCGACGCCGATGCCAATCATCTCGGTGAGCAGAATGAGCAATAGGAAGCGACGGAGATTGGTTGCATCGGCTAGCCTTGGCGTCATGCCCCATTCTCGCTTGGCGCGGCTACCGCCCGCAACCCGACGTGGCGCGGGCGTTTCGTGACAGAGCCGCGACCGGGAGGGAGCGGTGGTTGGAAGTCTGCAATGTTTTCTAAGCTCCGCCCCCTTCCGGTCGCGGCTCTGTCACGAAATTATTCATTTGGAGTAATCCCGTTGGTTCGCTAGGCTGGCGGATGGGGGTGTGCCATGTCTGATGTCGTCTATGTTTCAAAATCGCGCATCGTGCGCAAGACCGGGCCGCTGCGCATTGCGTATCTGCCGGGCGAGCCGCAGCCGGTGCATTTCAGCGTGCATGGGGCCATCGCCGAGCATTACAACGTTCCGCCGGAGAAAATTAGCGAGAGCCACGCCGCCACCATCGACTATGTGATCGCCGCCACCGCCGGCTGAATGCTGGGCACCTTTGGAGGCGCGCTGGCAGCGCGCAAGATTGATCCCGATGAAGGCCGTCTCTCAGCCGAGGTAACCGGCGAGGTGGAGACGGAGGACAATGTGCTGGTCATCCGGCGCATTCACGTGGCCCTGACGCTTGTTGCTCCGGAGGCGGTGCGCGAGACAGTCGAGCGGGTGCATGGAATCTACGCCATGTCCTGCCCGCTCTATCGCACCCTGCGCGGCGCGATCGAGCTGACGTCTTCGGTGGTGCTGGCGCCGCCTGCCGCGTAACGTCATTTCAGGAACCCTCCATGGGCTGTCATCCTGAGCGGAGCGAAGGATATGCTTTCCGACACGCTTGGAGAAAAAGCATATCCTTCGCTCTGCTCAGGATGACAACGTTGCACAACAGTTTTAGAATCGATTTAGCTGGCTTAGCCGCACTTGCTTGAACTCGCCCAACGGAACTTGTATTCTCTTTCGTACCCGGCCCGCCGGGATCAAATTGCAGGAGGACGCTTATGCCCAGCACTCGCCGCGCCGCACGGTTGCGGATGCTTCATTGGACTTTGATTTTTTCACTCGCCATTTCCATCACCGGCTACACGCAGAGGGGCGGGGAGTACGAGACCGGCCCCTATGACGTGGACACCGCCTGGCCGCTGAACGTCTGCGGCGACGGCTTCCAGATCGGCTCCGTCGGCGGCGTGTGGGCGCAGAGCCAGGATCGCGTGTTCGTCTATGCGCGCGGCTGCCTGCCAACGGCCAAGGCCACCGGCACCATCCTGCCGGAGCGCAACGCTTCGGGCTATTCGCTCTCCGCCGAAGACCCCAAGATGTTCCCGCGCTGGGATCATGTGCTGATGGTGTTTGACCGCAACGGCAAGATGGTGGAGAGCTGGGAGCAGCACAACAAGCTCTTCGTGCGCCCCCACCGCGTGGTGATGAATCCTTACGACGCCGAACGCAACGTCTGGCTCATCGACGATGGCGCGCACTCCATCTACAAATTCAGCAACGACGGCAAGAAACTCCTGATGACTCTGGGTGAGTTCCGCGTTGCCGGCAGTGACAAGACTCACTTTGGACGGCCCACCGACATCGCCTGGCTGCCCAACGGCGACTTCTTCGTCAGCGACGGTTACACCAACACCCGCGTCGTGAAGTTCAATAAAGACGGACAGTATCTGCTCGAATGGGGCAAGCCCGGCAAGGGGCCAAGCCAGTTCAACACCGTGCACGGCATCGCGATCGACAATCAGGAGCGCGTGTACGTCGGCGACCGCGCCAACTCTCGCGTGCAGATTTTCGACAAGAACGGCAAGTATCTCGAAGAGTGGAACAACCTGCGCTTCCCCTATTACATTTATATGTCCAAGGACCAGCACCTCTGGGTGGGCGACGGCTACACCAACAAAATTCTCAAGTACGACTTGAACGGCAAACTGCTGTTCCACTGGGGCACCTTCGGCAGTTGGCCCGGCGGCATCTGGGGCCCGCACCAGTTCAGCGTGGACGAAGCGAATAATTTCTACATCGCCGACGTGCATATCGGCCGCATCCAGAAATTCAAACCCAAACCCGGCGCCAAAGCCGAGGAGCTGGTCGGCCAGCGCTTTGAAGTGCCCGCGAAGTAGCGAGGCGTCTTCTTTACACTGTCTTTTTTAGTTTGTCATTCCGAGCGCAGCGAGGAATCTGTTTTTCATCAGAGCCGCGCGCGTCAGCAAGCGGACCCGCCCGGTCAACGCGGAAAGCAGATTCCTCGCTGCGCTCGGAATGACAGGCGCCTAATGGCCATGGTAGATTGTGGGAATCAATGAAGATTCGTTCCGTTACCTACAACAACCGCAAGAAGCTCTTTGCAATAAAGGCCAAAGGCAAAGAGTGGTTCCTCCCCTACGCGAAAGCGGACGCGCAGCCCACCGCGCACGATCCAATCGTGAACATTTATGTTGATCGGGAACTGGCGCGGGAGGGATTTACCTACACGCTGAAATCCGGCCGCGAAGATTCCCTGCTGGCCGACCAGTTCCTGGACTACAACAAAGACCCCGGGTATCTCCGCGAGCTACTCCGTTACAATCTCACGCTAAAGCCGAGATACGATGACAAGCCGCTCTCTTCTGCTGACTTGCAGGCCATTCGCCGGGGTCTCGACGATATCCATCACGGTCGGGTCAGCACACTCGATGCGTACCGGCGAAAACGCAAAGTGTGAGTTACCAACCACGGCATAAGGATACTTTTGCCTTGGGCATTAAGTTTCCGTATGCTAGCAGGAGAACCTGCGGCGAGGAAAAATGTTCGCTGCGGCTACCGGTTTCTTTATGACTCTCAGTGCCGACCTCAGCCAGAAGTCTATCCACGCTGCAATCGCAGCGATCGAGATTTATAACAAGCCCAACTTCTTGTATCGCGAAGAGGCGTTCGCCTTGCTCATGACGAACGCGTGGGAGTTGCTGCTGAAGGCGAAGTGGGTCGTTGACCATGGCGAGGTCGTCGAGTCCCTGTATGAGCTAACTGACGACGGAACAGGCAAGAAGATCCCGAAAACCAACCGAAGCGGGAACGCGTTTTCCCACAGTGCGAGCTACCTAGCAGTTAAGCTACTTGAAGACAAGAACTCGGGCTTAGAACAAGGTTGTCGCGACAATATCCTCGCATTGATAGAGATTCGAGACAATGCGGCTCACTTTATAAATAAAGACTTATACATCGGGCGGCGAGTTCTGGAAATCGGCACTGCATCACTTCGCAACTACTTGCTGCTCGCTACCGAGTGGTTTCAACTCGATCTAACCAGTTACAACTTCTTCCTAATGCCGCTCTCCTTCTACCACGGCTTCGAATCGGTGGAACCGGCCTCTCGAGCTCAATACCCAGAACAAATCAGGAACCTACTTGCCTTCTTGGACTCACTCGAACAAGAGGAGCCTGGCACGGAATGCAAACAGCACGTCGCCCTTCGGCTTGAGACAAAGCTCGTAAGGGGCAAAGACGCAGCAGCCGTCGAATTTCGCTGGACCGACGACCCAAGCGCACCGGTGCTCACCGTTCGCGAAGAGGATATCCTCAAGAAATACTCGATGACTTATAAGGCCCTCGTGAGCGCGATGAGGAGACGCTACGAGAACTTTATTGTTAATAAGGAGTTCCACAAGCGCCGCCAAGTTCTTGAGAAGGATAAAAAATATGTATTCGAGCGACGCCTGAACCCTGGCAGCCCCACGACTTCAATGCAACGATTTTACGATCCGAATATCTTGCAGGAGTTCGGCAAGCACTATTCGCGCAGGAAAAAATCCTAACATGGGCTATCCACGGCGGAGGATCTATCCCCTATTAATTCGCCCGGACTGGGCTCGACGTGCCTATTCGTTTCCGTATCCTGAAAAGGAAATGCACCACTTTCATCTGGGAGATCTGCGCCATAGGAGATTCCGCCACGCTGGTATAATGCTTACTGGGAAAGTTTCCACTTACCGTCCCACAGACAACTATGGCGTTCAGTCTTGTCAGCAATTATCATCCGCGGGGCGATCAGCCTGCCGCGATTGCGCAGCTTGTCGTGGGTGGGCGATCACCGGTTGAAGCAGGAATGAAACGAGGGACCCATGAAACGGAATTGTAAGTCCGACGAGTTCCGTGTGGAGGAAGGCGAAGCCGTGCGGCTGAAGGAGCGGCTGACCAAGGGGGCGCCCCTTTATGATTCAAAGGAAGACTACGAGGCGCGTCTGGCGAAAAACGTGGAGGAAATGAAGGCACTGCAGAACCTGCTCTATGCGCACAACCGCTACTCGCTGCTGCTGATCTTTCAGGCCATGGACGCCGCGGGGAAGGACGGGGTGATCCGGCATGTGATGTCGGGAGTGAATCCGCAGGGGTGTCAGGTCTTCAGCTTCAAACATCCCAGCGCGGAGGAGTTGGACCACGATTTCCTTTGGAGGACGACGCGGTCTCTGCCCGAGCGCGGGCGCATCGGGATATTCAATCGGTCCTACTATGAAGAAGTCTTGATCGTGAAGGTGCATCCCGAGATTCTTCGCGCCGAGGCGTTGCCCGAGCAATTGCAGGACGGGAAAAAGATTTGGGAGCAACGCTACCGGTCCATTGTGGAGATGGAGGATCATCTTCACCGCAACGGCACACAGGTCGTCAAATTTTTCCTCCATGTGTCGAAGGACGAGCAGCGACGGCGGTTTCTCGAGCGCATTGCCGACCCGGAGAAAAACTGGAAATTCAACATGGGCGACGTCAATGAAAGGAAATTCTGGAAGGAGTACCAGAAGGCGTATGAGGATTGTCTGGAAGGGACCAGCACACGCCGCGCGCCGTGGTATGTGGTGCCTGCCGATGACAAGAAAAACTCGCGTCTGATCGTTTCGCGGGTGATCGTGGAAACGTTGCGCAAGCTGAAGCTGACTTATCCCGCCTCGACTGCCGAGCACCGGCGGGAGTTGGCGGAGGCCCGCAAATTGCTCGCCAAATGATGTGTTGCTTGCGAAACTCAAGACAGAGTCCGAGGCAGAGGAAGCCAGGTGAGTTTCAAGCTTGTCAGTAATTATGAGCCGCGGGGCGACCAGCCGGCGGCGATTGAGCAGCTTGTCGCGGGTATTCGCGCGGGTGAGCAGCATCAGGTGCTGCTCGGCGTTACCGGGTCGGGCAAGACGTATACGATGGCCAAGGTCATCGAGGCGATTGACCGCCCCGCGCTGGTGATGGCGCACAACAAGACGCTCGCCGCGCAGCTCTATCAGGAATTCAAGTCGTTCTTCCCCGAAAACGCCGTCGAATATTTTGTCAGCTACTACGATTACTACCAGCCCGAGGCCTACATCGCGGCCAGCAATACGTACATCGAGAAGGAAGCCACCGTCAACGAGGAGCTGGACAAGCTGCGCCTTTCGGCGACGCGGTCGCTCTTCGAGAGGCGCGACTGCATCATCGTGGCGTCGGTGTCGTGTATCTACGGCCTGGGCTCGCCGGAAGCCTACTACGGCATGTTGCTGTTTCTTGAGAAAGGCCAGCGACTCACTCGCCAGTCACTATTGAAGCGGCTCGTCGAGTTACAGTACGAACGCAACGACGCCGACTTCAAGCGCGGTGCTTTTAGAGTAAGAGGCGACGTGATCGAGCTATTCCCCACTTACGACGACTACGCCTATCGCATCGACATGTTCGGTGATGAGATCGAGAAACTCTCGCGCATCGATCCGCTGTTCGGGCAGGTGAAGCAGACTTACACGCGCCTGCCCATCTATCCCAAGACGCACTACGTCATGTCCGACAGCACGCGCGAGGAGGCCATCGAGCGCATCAAGGATGAATTGACGGAGTGGCTGCCGGAGTTGGAGGCGCAGGGCAAGAAGCTGGAAGCGAATCGCCTGCGCCAGCGGACGTGGTTCGACATTGAGATGATGAAGCAGGTGGGCTACTGCCACGGCATTGAGAATTACTCGCGGCACTTCACCGGGCGCAAGCCGGGCGAGGCGCCGCCCACGCTGCTCGACTACCTGCCGCGCGATTCGATGATGTTCATCGACGAGAGCCACCAGACCGTGCCGCAGGCGCGCGGCATGTACACTGGCGACCAGTCGCGCAAAAAAAATCTTGTCAGCTACGGCTTCCGCCTGCCCAGCGCGCTCGACAATCGCCCGCTGAACTTCGCCGAGTTCGAGCAGCGCATCAATCAGGTGGTCTACGTTTCGGCCACGCCGGGGCCGTATGAGTTGACCAAGACTGGCGGCGTAATCATCGAGCAGATCATCCGGCCCACCGGCCTCGTCGATCCGCAGATTGAGGTGCGGCCCGTGCGCGGGCAGATCGACAACCTGCTGCACGAAATCCGCGACCGCGCCGAGCGCAAGGAGCGCGTGCTGGTTACCACGCTCACCAAGCGCATGTCAGAAGATTTGGCGAGTTACTACGCCGAGGTCGGCGTGCGCTGCCGCTATCTGCATTCGGAGATCGAAACGCTTGACCGCGTGAAGCTCCTGCGCGAGCTGCGCCTCGGCGAGTTCGACGTACTCATCGGAATTAACTTATTGCGCGAGGGCCTCGATCTGCCGGAAGTTTCACTCGTCGCTATTCTCGACGCCGACAAGGAAGGCTTCCTGCGCTCGGCGGGCGCGTTGATTCAAACGATGGGCCGCGCCGCGCGCCACCTTCGCGGTCGCGCGATCCTCTACGCCGACGTGATGACCAACTCGATGAAGCAGGCCATCTCGGAGACCACGCGCCGCCGCGACTTGCAGCTCGCCTACAACGCCGAGAACGGGATCACGCCGGAGAGCATCATCAAGGCCATCGACAGCAACCTCGTCGCCATCGCCGAAGCCGACTACTGGACGCCCTCGCTCGATGCCCCGCCCGAAGGCGCGACCGTGGAGGAGCGCGCCGATTATCTCTCACGCCTCGACAAAGAGATGCGCGAAGCCGCCAAGAAATTCGAGTTCGAGCGCGCCGCCATATTGCGCGACAAAATCCGCGAATTCAAACAGAAGGAAGTGCTGGCGTAGCGGCGGAAACGGCTGTTTACGCAGTGTGGTAAAATCCAGCTATGACACGCATGACTGCATCGAAGGCGCAGGGCCAGTTGCCGGAAATTCTGGATCGCGTGGCGGCGAAGCATGAGCGCGTTGTGTTGCGACGCGGCGGCAAGGACATCGCGGTGATCGTGCCCATTGATGATCTGGGCATACTCGAGCAGGAAGAATTGCAGGATCGCCTCGATGCCAAGGAAGCCGCCAAGCGATTGAAAGACCCGAAAGAGATTCCCATCCCTTACGAGCAGGCGCGCAAGCGCCTCGGACTCCGGTGAAATACACTCTCGAAATTCTGCCCTCGGCCGAGCGCGAACTAGCCGCGCTGCCAACCAAAGACCGCCAGCGAGTAGACAAGCAGATTTGCGCACTAGCCGGTGATCCTCGTCCCGTTGGGATGAAGGCGCTGAAGGGGCACAAATCGGTTTACCGAATTCGCGCCGGAAAGTACCGGGTCATCTACCAAGTCCGCGATGAATTGTTAATCGTATTGGTCGTGAAAGTAGGCCACCGCCGGGACGTCTATCGCCGGTTCTAGCTTCCTCCAACAGCGAGCCAGTGCAACCTTACAAGCCGTGCGCGAATCCGCCAAGAAATTCGAGTTCGAGCGCGCGGCGATATTGCGCGACAAAATCCGCGAATTCAAGCAACGCGAAGTGCTGGCGTAGCTGAGGAGTTACTGGTGGAGGTGTTTGGGTAGAGGATTTGGAGTGATTACTACCTCGATCCCATACTTTTCTGCCAATGGACGCAGCATGGAATCGTCGTACTTGCAGAGAGCGACGGTTCGGATCGATCTTGGTTTGAGAGCCTTGACAAGTTCCGCAGAGAACAGCGCTTGCCCCATCAGATACATGCCGAGCCGATAGGCTTTTGCTTGGACGACAACAACATCTTGCTGCTCTAAGTTAATTTCATTTCGACCTTTACCTTCGAGTCTGACTCTTTGCCCCGTAGGTAAGATGATTGCATCTATCAATCGGCGGGCATAAGTGAACTCCTTTTTGCAAATCTCATACTCCTCAATCAGAGTTCCTCCTTCTCGATCCCAAAACCATTGGATCATCGGCGTTTCGTGTTTACTCATGGCAAGAATTGTATCTCGGCAAAGCATTTAATTAAATAGTCTATTGAGCCCGCTCCGCCTGCGGCTACGCTTGGGCCTTCGGCAGTGCGGAGTCCATTACAGCATGTTGCGGAATTCGTCGACGGTGAGTTGCAGGTCTTCGATGATGCCGCGGAGGGTTTTGGGCTTCAGGATGGTTCCGCCGTGCATGGAAATTACCACGCGGGCGTGGTCCGATGCGCGGACGTAAACGGCGTGGCTACCGCGTTGGCGGCGCAATTCAAATCCCAGCCGCTGCGCCACGGACGCCACCTGCCGGGCGGTGACGGCGGGAAGCTTGGGGCTCAAACGGTGATCTCGACGGGCTTGATGAAGATGTCTTCGTGCGGAACGGGCTGGCCGTCTTCAATGAGGCTCTCGACGTAAAGAGAGATCGCTTCCTGGATGTTGAGGATGCCTTCTTCGATGGTCTCGCTCTGGGTGTGGCAGCCCGGCAGCGTGGGACAAAAAACGTGAAAGCCGCCAACATCTTCCTTTTCAAAGACGACGGTAAAGCGGTGCGTCATGCGGTTGCTCCCTCACTACTTGCAAGTCGCTCTGACGCCAAGTATATCACCTGCGCCGGAGCCACTCCCTGACAAATCCGGGCGCAGGATATATATAGACTCTTCGGCAGGACTTCCAAGTCTTGACCCATTCCGAGACCACTTCCAGAACGATCTGTGGAATGGTGTATCCGAGCCGCGACTCCGGAGGAGCGCGCCGATTATCTCGCCCGCCTCGACAAAGAGATGCGCGAAGCCGCCAAGAAATTCGAGTTCGAGCGCGCCGCCATATTGCGCGACAAAATCCGCGAATTCAAGCAGAAGGAAGTGCTGGCGTAGAGTGTCTGAGGGAAAGTTTAAGAGCCCGAAGGCCACTTGATAATTTTAGGCTCGGCGAGTTCGCTGTTGTTGATGACAATATCAGCTGTCCCTTTAGGATCACAAGACTCCAGGTAAAGCCGCTGACCTTCCACGTACCGGCGATTTTCCCTTGCCGCAATGTCTGGAGAGCATCCATCGCGAACCGCCATGCGAGAAAAAGTTACCTCAAACGGGACTTCGAGAAATATGGTGATATCCCAGTAATTCTTGAGTTCTGGGCGAAGTAAAAATATTCCGTCGAACAAGAGAATCTCGTCAACCTCCGCCGTTTCTGTTTCCATCTCCACAGCGGCATCCATCCGATAGTTAAACGTCGCCCGCCGAAATCGCCGGGAGCCGGAAGGTCCAAGCGGTTGAAGAAGTAACTTCGTGAGCGACGAATAATTGAATGAGTCGTGATAGAAACCTTCCGGAGATTCACGGCCAAGTTGGTAGCGAACGGCGCGAGGATTGTGAAATCCGTCAATGGAAGATCGAATTACAGTGCGACCGAGAGCGATAATCGGTTCTACCAGTTCATCGGCCAATGTAGTTTTACCGGCGCCGTCCACGCCGTCAATGGCAATCCGGATTGGGTGAGATCGACTGGTGTGGGCGATATGCTCGGCGAGCATCGAGATTAAGAGTGGGCGATCCATAGTAAATTCTCTGTTCCCAAGTGATTGAGCAAGGGACTCCGTTCGATAGCTTACCGCGAAATCAATCAGCATGCCGATCATTGATGGAAATATCCCCGGAGGGGATGGATAGGATAGCCGGGGGCATCGCCCCCGGTCACCGTACCCGAACGAACACCGACCCTGAAAGGGTCGCACCCGTCGGGCACCGCGCTCATGCGACGTTTCTGTGCGACCCTTACAGGGTCGGAATGGATGCGGGGCATCGTAACCGGGGGCGTTGCCCCCGGCTATCCTCCTGTATCCCCTGCGGGGATTGTTCGGCAGGCAGTCCTTGGTGATCGTCCTCGATGATCGTTGACAGGGGCTACTCGCGGCGGTAGTTTTGCCGCAGGAAAGTCAATTTCACGCCGGAGTTGGAAACCATGCTTTCCCACATCGCTGCCGAGACCAATTGCGGCACTTTTTTCGTCCGTGGGAACCGGAAAAAGCGCAGTTGCCGATCTGGATGAGTATAAGCAAAAGTGATATTGGAAATGCAGGCGGGAATTGCTACGACTCCAGTGAAAATTGCCGATTCTGTGGATTCTTTGGTCAAAACCGTAAATGTTTGCAATTTGGGCAATGCCGATAATTTGGTCAATTTGTCGCGTGTGCGGCAGCCTCCAAAATGGACGCGGACTGGCTCGTTTGACGGCGACCTGGTTGGGTGACCGCTGTACAATGGTTCTTCACTTCTTTTCACCTTGAGTTAAGCAGCACTCACTTTACCAATATGACGCAGCCAGCCAGTCGAACTTTGTCCGTGCTCGCCCTGAGCATCATGGCTATGTCGCAGCCCTGGAGTCTGCTCGCGCAGAATGGCGGCGTGCCTTACCAGCCCAACATGAAGGAGACGGTGCGCGTCACCGGGCACGCGGTCAACTACACGATTGAGCCTGGGCGCATCGAGCCAGGCCGTGTGGGGGAAGGCGAGCTGAAGAAGCGCTTCACGCCGGAGCAGATGGCGCTGCTCGAGAAGCTGAATCGCGCCGACGTGGCGCATCTGCCGCGCATGAGGCAGTTGGTGATCCCGGAGCGGCTGGATCTGGACGAGTTGGAGTACAGCCCGCTGCCGCGCCTGTATCCGAGCGCCGCGCAAACGCCCAAGGCCATCGTGGTGCATCTGCCGGGGCAGGTGTTTGGCGCGTATGAGTACGGGAAGTTGGTGCGCTGGGGGCCGATCAGTTCGGGCTCGGATAAGATGCCCACGCCGGAGGGGTTCCATCATCTCAACTGGAAATCGAAGGGCCGCACCAGCACGGAAGATCCGACGTGGTACATGAAGTGGTATTTCAATTTTCAGAACACGGAAGGGCGCGCGCTGCACGCGCTGGAGATGCCGGGCTATCCGGCCAGTCACTCCTGCATACGGATGCTGGAGCGCGACGCGATGTGGCTCTACGGCTGGGGCGAGCCGTGGAAGCTCGATCCCACGGGAGTCACTGTTGTGGAGTACGGCACGCCGGTATTCCTAGTGGGTCAGTACGACTTCAATTCCTATTATCCGTGGCGCGTCCCGGAATGGCTGGCTGGGCCGGTCAAGCTGCCGCCGCTGCCGAGTACGCCGCCTATCGCTCCTATCACCCCGCCCATCACCGCAAAGTCTGAATCGACTACGGCCAACTAGAGTTGGGTTCCGGTTTCTATTCGAATGTCATTCTGAGTACCGCGAAGAATCTGTTTTCCCCAGCCTGTCCTGCCTGGTGAAAAAAGCAGATCCTTCGCGGTGCTCAGGATGACAGCGAGTGGGGGGTGGAATATTGAAGAGACGCGATGCTGGACACAATCGACTGAATCGTCAATCGAATTAAGCTGCCGCGCTCGACGTGGTGTCTTCGCGCAGCAATTCAATGAAACGCGCCACGGCGGGCGACAGTGGCTTGTTGCGACGATGGATGGCGCCGATGGGGCGGCTTAGGTCGGGGATATCGAAAGGCACGACGGCCAGCGTGCCGATGCCGGCTTCCTTGATGACGCTTGGCCCGGGCAGCAGGCCCACGCCGGTGCCGTTGATGATGGCCTGCTTGATGGTCTCCACGTTGTCGAACTCCATGACCACCTGCGGGCGGACTTCATGCTTACGCAGCGCACGGTCGATGGCCTTGCGAATGGCTAGGGAGGTCTCGAAGGCGATGAACGGCTCGTTCAATAAATCTTTCGGCGCGACCTTCTTTTTTTTTGCCAGGCCATGGCCGGGATGGCAGACAAAAACCATTGGCTCGTCATGCAGATGCACCACCGATAAGGCGCGCTTGGCCGGTGGATAGGACAGCAGGCCCAAATCGGCTTCGTCGTTCAGCACCGCCTCCACCACCTGATGCGGATGCAGGCATTCGAGCCGCACGCGTACCTGCGGGTATTGCGATTGAAAGCGCTGCATGGGGCCGCTCATGCCTTGCAAGCCGATCGAGTAGATAGCCGCCACGCGCACGCTGCCGGAGAGCTCGTGCAGGCTGGCGGTGATCTCGGCGCGCATTTCCTCGTAGGTTTGCAGGATGCTGCGGCAGGTGTCGTAAAACTTTTGCCCTTCGACGGTCACTCCAAACGGTCTCATGCTGCGGTCGATCAGCCGCACGCGCATGTCGGTTTCGATCTGTTGAATTGTCTGGCTGGCGGCGGATTGGGAGATTTTTTGCTCGTCCGCTCCCCGCGAAAAGCTTCGTAAGCGTATGATATCACAGTATAATTGCATGGAATCCAAGTTCATAAAGGCCATTCTACAATATAAGTAAATGTAATGTAAAGAATCTTTATTTTCGGCTTGGATTATGGACCAATATCTTGTACTATTGATTCCCGGGTAGTCCGAGGTATTCCCCGGCAATACGCAGACAATCTGTCGTTACACCTGACCGCTCTTCATGGAGGAAGGCCTATGAACGGCTGGCCTAGTTATGGCGTCCCGCCAGCGCAGGGACTGTATCGACCCGAGCACGAACATGATGCTTGCGGCGTGGGCTTTGTTGTGGACATCAAAGGCAGGCCTTCGCGCACCATTGTCACGCAAGCCATGACGGTGCTGAAGAACCTGCTGCATCGTGGCGCCTGCGGCTGCGAAGTGAACACCGGCGACGGTGCCGGCATCCTGATTCAGCTTCCTCACAAATTTTGCACCCGCGTCGCGGGAGAGTTGGGCATTGCGCTTCCTGCACCGGGCGAATACGGCTCCGGCCTCATTTTCCTTCCGCGCGACAAGAAGCAGCGCACCGAATGCCAGAAGGCCTTTGAACGCATCATCAAGGAGGAGGGGCAGAAGTTGCTCGGCTGGCGCGACGTGCCCACCGACGATTCACCTATCGGCCCCTCGGCCAAAGCCTCCGCGCCATTTATCCGGCAGATCTTCATCGGCCGCAACAAGAAGGTTCGTGAGCAGGCTGTCTTCGAGCGCAAGCTCTATGTGATCCGCAAGCGCGTCGAACATGAGATTTGGAACTCCGCGATCCCTGAGCGCAAGCTCTTCTACGCACCCAGCCTGTCGTCGCAGACGATGATCTACAAGGGCATGCTCTCGGCCGACCAGATCGAGCCGATGTTCCCCGACGTCTGCGCGCCTGACATGGAGTCGGCGCTGGCGCTGGTGCATCAACGCTTCTCGACTAATACCTTTCCATCCTGGCCGCTGGCGCATCCGTATCGCTACATCGCGCACAACGGCGAGATCAACACGCTGCGTGGCAACATCAACCTCATGATGGCGCGTGAGGCTCTGTGCGCCTCGCCCTATTTGCCCGAGATCAAAAAAATCCTCCCGATTGCCATTGAAGGTGGGAGCGATTCGGCCATCTTTGACAACGTGCTCGAATTCCTCACCATGGCGGGTCGGCCTCTGCCGCACGCAGTGATGATGATGATTCCCGAGCCGTGGTCCGGCCACGAGACGATGAGCGCGGAGAAGAAAGCGTTTTACGAATATCACGACTGCCTGATGGAGCCGTGGGACGGCCCTGCCTCCATAGCCTTCACCGATGGCACGGTGATTGGCGCGGTGCTCGATCGCAACGGCCTGCGCCCCTCGCGCTATTGGGTTACCAAGGACGGCATGGTGGTGATGGCGTCGGAAGTCGGCGTGCTGGACATTCCACCCGAGAACATCCTGATCAAGGAGCGCCTGCACCCGGGCCGCATGTTCCTGGTGGACACGGCGGAAGGCCGCATCGTGGACGACGAGGAAATCAAGCGCCGCTACGCCACCGAACATCCCTATGGCGAGTGGCTCAAGAAGAATCTCGTTGCGCTGAGCGATCTGCCCGCGGCGCCGGAGCTGCCGCTGCCGGATCACGACACCTTGCTGCATCGCCAGCAGGCATTTGGCTATACTCTCGAAGACCTGCGCATCATCATGGGGCCGATGGCGGAGAACAAGGCCGAGCCCGTCGGGTCGATGGGCACGGACACGGCGCTGGCCATTCTCTCGAACAAGCCGCGCCTGCTCTTTGATTATTTCAAGCAATTGTTTGCGCAAGTTACCAATCCTCCGCTGGACGCGATTCGGGAAGAGTTGGTAACGCAGATGTCCATCACCATCGGGCCGGAGGGCAACATCCTCGACCCGGTCCCGGAAAGCTGTCGGCAGGTGAAACTGGCGACGCCGATTCTGGACAACGCGGAATTGGCCAAGCTGAAGAACATCAAACTGCCCGCGCTCAAGTGCATCACCATCCCCATGCTGTTCCCGGTGGCCGATGGCGAGAGTGGCCTGAAGAAGGCCATGGACGCGCTGTGCCTGCGGGTGGGCGCCGCCATCCAGAACGAGTACAACATCATCATCCTTTCCGATCGCGGCGTGGATAAGGACTGGGTGCCGATCCCGGCGCTGCTGGCCACCAGCGGCGTGCATCACCATCTGGTGCGCGAAGGCACGCGCACGTTGGCAGGGTTGGTGGTTGAAACCGGCGAAGTACGCGAGGTGCATCATGCCGCGCTGCTGATCGGCTTCGGCGCGAGCGCGGTGAATCCGTATCTGGCTTTTGAAACGCTCGGCGGCATGATCCGCGACGGCCAGTTGGTTGGACCCCAGTCAGGAAAAGTCGAGCGCAATCCCATCACGCACGACGACGCGGTGCATAACTACATTAAGGCTCTCACCAAGGGCGTGCTCAAGGTGATGTCCAAGATGGGCATCTCCACGGTGGCCTCCTACTGCGGCGCGCAGATTTACGAAGCCGTGGGCCTGAAGCAGGAGTTGATCGACCAATATTTCGCGGGCACTTCCTCGCGCGTGGAAGGCATTGGCATTGAGATGGTTGCGCGCGAGGCGCTGTTGCGCCACGGCCGCGCGTTCCCGGATCGCGCCGTGCTCGAAAACGAACTGGACACAGGCGGCGAATATCAGTGGCGGCGCGACGGAGAGTATCACCTGTTCAATCCCGACACGGTCTTCAAGCTCCAGCACGCCACGCGCACGGGGCAATGGAAAGTCTTCAAGGAATACTCGGCGGCGGTGGATAATCAGGCGACGCATCTGGCCACGCTGCGCGGCCTGATGGAGATGAAGTGGGCGGCTGTGCCGATTCCCATTGATGAAGTCGAGCCGATAGAGTCTATTCTGAAACGCTTTGCGACCGGCGCAATGTCCTATGGCTCCATCAGCGGGGAGGCGCACGAGACGCTGGCCATCGCCATGAACCGTATCGGCGCGAAGTCGAACACCGGCGAGGGCGGGGAAGACTCTGCGCGCTACAAGCTGGACCCGAATGGTGATTCGCGTAAGAGCGCGATCAAGCAGGTGGCCTCGGGCCGCTTCGGCGTAACCAGTGAATATCTGGTTTCCGCCACTGACCTACAGATCAAAATGGCGCAGGGCGCCAAGCCCGGCGAGGGCGGCCAGCTTCCCGGCGGCAAGGTCTATCCGTGGATTGCGAAAGTGCGTTACTCAACGCCCGGCGTGGGGCTGATTTCGCCGCCGCCGCACCACGACATTTATTCGATTGAGGACTTGGCACAACTCATTCACGATTTGAAGAACTCGAACCCCGAAGCGCGTGTCCACGTGAAGCTGGTAGCCGAAGTGGGCGTGGGCACGGTTGCTGCGGGTGTGGCCAAGGCGCACTCCGATGTGGTGCTCATCTCCGGTCACGACGGCGGCACGGGCGCATCGCCTTTGACCAGTCTCAAGTATGGCGGCGCGCCGTGGGAGCTGGGCCTCGCCGAAACGCAGCAGGTATTGGTAATGAACAAGCTGCGCGACCGTATTGTGGTCCAGGCCGACGGCCAGTTGAAGACGGGCCGTGACGTGGTGATTGCCGCGCTGCTCGGTGCCGAGGAGTTTGGCTTTGCGACAGCGCCACTGGTGGTAATGGGTTGCGTCATGATGCGCGTCTGCCATCTGAACACCTGTCCGGTGGGCGTGGCCACACAAGACCCTGAGTTGCGCAAGAAGTTTGCGGGCAAGCCCGAGTTTGTAATTGAGTTTTTCCGCTTCATCGCGCAGGAAGTGCGCGAGTACATGGCCAAGCTCGGCTTCCGCACCATTGATGAGATGGTCGGGCGCGTGGACCGGCTCAACCTCAACAAAGCCGTGGACCACTGGAAGGCCAAGGGGCTGGACTACTCCAGCATTCTCTATCAGCCGCAGATGGGGCCGGACGTGGCCATCCGCTGTATCACCAAGCAAGATCATGGCCTGGAGAAATCGCTCGACGTTACGACGATCGTTCCTGCCTGCACGGCGGCGATTGAAGAGAAGAAGCCCGTGAAGCTGGACTTGCCTATTCGCAACGTGAACCGCACGGTGGGCACGATTCTTGGGTATCACGTTACCAAGCGCCACGGCGCGGAAGGCTTGCCCGAGGACACCATTCAGATTCACTTCACCGGCTCGGCGGGACAGAGCTTCGGGGCGTTCATGCCCGCTGGGATCACCTTCAAGCTGGAGGGCGATGCCAACGACTACGTGGGCAAAGGCCTTTCGGGCGGCAAGATCATCGTCTACCCGCCGCGGCTGGCGACCTTCGTGCCGGAGGAAAATATCATCGTTGGCAACGTGGTTCTCTACGGAGCGACGAGTGGCGAGGCTTATCTGCGCGGCATGGCTGGCGAGCGCTTCGCGGTGCGCAATAGCGGCGCTGCGGCGGTAGTCGAGGGCGTGGGCGACCACGGCTGCGAATACATGACCGGCGGACGTGTGGTGGTCATCGGCAAGACCGGCCGCAATTTCGCGGCGGGCATGTCCGGCGGCATTGCCTATGTGCTCGATGAGGCCGGCGATTTCAGGATACGCTGCAATCGCGAGATGGTCGAACTGGAGCCTCTGACAGCGGAAGAGGATGTCGAGGAAGTGAAGGACTTGCTCTCTCGCCACCTGCGCTATACCGGCAGCCGCATGGCCGAGCGCGTACTCATCAACTGGGATCTGTTGCAAAAGAAATTCGTTAAGGTGATGCCGCAGGATTACAAGCGCGCGTTGCAGGCCATCAAACGCGCCAAGGAGCAGGGAACCCCATGGGAAGTGGCGGTGATGGAGGGGGCGCATGGGTAAGGTAACCGGATTTATCGAGTACGACCGCGAGAAGTTCAAGTATCGGCCAGTCGAGGAGCGCCTCCACGACTACCGCGAAGTGACGCTGCCCGCCGAAGATGCCAAGCTCAAGAAGCAGGCCGCGCGCTGCATGGATTGCGGCATTCCCTTCTGCCACATGGGCTGTCCGCTGGGCAATCTGATCCCAGACTGGAACGACTTGGTCTATCGCGACCGCTGGTCGGAGGCGATCACGCGGCTGCACTCAACGAATAATTTCCCGGAGTTCACGGGACGCCTCTGCCCCGCGCCGTGCGAAGGTTCGTGCGTGCTGGGCATCAACAATCAGCCGGTTACGATCAAGCAGGTGGAAGTCTCCATCATCGAACGCGCCTTCGAGAGCGGCTTCGTCAAGCCGTTCACGCCCACGGTGCGCACGGGCAAGAAGGTCGCTGTGGTGGGCTCCGGCCCGGCGGGGCTGGCGACGGCGGACCAGCTCAACAAGGCCGGCCATCTTGTAACCGTCTTCGAGCGCGCCGACCGCATCGGCGGCTTGATGCGCTACGGCATCCCTGAATTCAAGATGGAGAAGAATGTCCTCAACCGCCGGCTTGCGCTGATGGAGCAGGCTGGAGTTATCTTCCGCACCAGCGCCAACATCGGCGTGAATGTCGCGGTGAAGGAATTGCAGAAGGATTTCGACGCCATCGTGCTGGCCGGCGGCGCCACCGCTCCGCGCGACCTGCCCATTCCCGGACGCGAACTCAAGGGCATCTATTACGCGATGGACTTTCTGCCGTTGCAGAACAAGAAGTGCGAAGGCGACACGATTTCGGACAGCCAGTTCATCTCCGCTGAAGGCAAGCGCGTGGTGATCATCGGCGGCGGCGACACCGGCGCGGACTGCTTGGGCACGGTGCATCGGCAGGGATGTAAGTCCGTCCACCAACTCGAACTGCTGCCCAAGCCTCCTGACGCGCGCGATGTGCTCAACAACCCCTGGCCGCTGTGGCCGAATATCTTCCGCACCTCCTCGGCGCATGACGAAGGCGGCATTCGCGAGTATTCCATTTCGACCAAGAACTTTTCGGGCGTTGATGGCGTGGTGAAGAAGCTGCACACCGTGCAGGTGAAGATGGCTCCCGACGCGCAAGGCCGTCTCGGCTTTGTCGACATCCCCGGCACCGAGATGGAGATCGAAGCCGATCTGGTGCTGCTGGCCATGGGCTTCCTTGGCCCCGAGAAGAAAGGCATGCTCGATCAGTTCGGCGTGAAGCTCACCGAGCGCGGCAACGTCGCGCGCGACGCAAACTGGATGACCAACGTCCCCGGCGTCTTCACCGCCGGCGACATGCAGCGCGGCCAGTCGCTGATCGTCTGGGCCATCGCCGAAGGCCGCTCCGCCGCCCGCGGCGTGGACCTCTACCTGATGGGCCACAGCGACCTCCCCGCCCCGCTGGCGTAACCGACAACCCCAATTGTGGTACATTTTGGAACATGAACCACCGGCGCAAACGAGCCAAACATCAGCGCGCAGGTTGCCTGTTGTGCAAACCGCATAAACGCGGCGGCCAGTCGAAATATCTCCGCATCAAGGGACTGAAAGCGCCGCGCCGTCTCGCTGACATTCCTGTGGAAGAGTGAAGACGCCAGAGCCGAACCGCTCAAGGCTCCGGCGCTGCTCAGTTGGCAAGCGGGCACAGCGGCAAGAATTTCTGAAGATAATTAAAGAACAGCTCAGACATGGATAAGATTGCGTGCGCTCCTGCGAGCTGCCAGACGGTCGCGCTGTCCTGAGTGTGCACCGAATGCCTAGGTGGTGGGCTGGCTGGCGGCGCGGAACTCGCGCATGAAGTCTTCCACGCTCATGACGTAGACGGGCGGGAAGTTGGCTTGCGGGCGGGCTTCGGTGATCATGTTGATGGCTTGCTTGCGCTCGTAGCCCAGCGCCCGCATGATGGCCAGCACCATGAGCGGGCTGCGGTGGACGCCCGCCGCGCAATGCACGTAAATCTTCGCGTTGGGATTTTCCAGCGCGAGCAAAGTAAAATCCACCCCGGTCCAGAAGAGCGACGATGGCTTGGGAAGAAAATCGTCCGTTGTCCCGTTCTGGAGCACCACGACGCCGGTGCCGTCGTTGATCGAGTGGTCGTCGAACTCGTGCATCATGTTGATCACATGCGTGAAGCCGGCCTCGGCCAGTTCGCGCATGTTCTCCACATTGCGGATGAATCCGCCGACCGCGAGTTTTTCCGTTACGAACTGATAATCGACCATTGCACGCGGCTCCCGCGCAGCGAATCATTGCTTTCCCGAACTCGGACCAAAGCGCCGACGCCAATCAGCGCTGACGACCCTACATTGATAATCGTCCAAACACGACCCGTTGTGAAAAGAAATACGCTTCAAAAGGCGTTGCAGGCGGACGAAGTTACTGGTTCGGCACCCGCCTTTAGTACCATCATCGGCGGTGCAGGTGAGTTGTTGAAACTCGGAAAGTATTTAGCGGCGTGATTTCTTGGCTTTGCCTGGGCGCTTCCTGGACGACGATATCTTGTGAGCGGGGGCCTTTTTCTTTGCGGCCTTGCCACGTTTAGCCGCCACCGGCCTCGCGGCTTTCTTGCGCACCGGCTTGGCGACCCGTTTGGCAACTGGTCTGGCGGGTGCTTTGGCCTTCTTCCTGGTCGCTGGCTTCTTGCGGACCGGCGCTTTCTTTGGACTCGACTTCGTTGCCGCGGTCTTCTTGGGCTTGCCTGCGAATTTCTTCGAGGCTCGGGCGGCTTGAGAAGCTGCTTTTTTGCGAGGAGCGGCTGGCGCTGCCTTGGCTTCAATCACCGTGGCTGGCGCTGGCGACAGGCTGGTCTCGGTGATGATGACCCCCTCGACGACCATCCCATCAGAAGAAGAATCATCATCATCGTCGTCCTCGAAGCCGGAGGCGAACTCATCAAGTTCCTTGTCAAACTCGCCCGACATTTCATCGAGTTCATCGAACATGTCCTCATCATTCATTCCGAAATTCATCTCATCCGCGCTCATGGTTGCCCCCCGTCTGGCCCGCCGATTCGCTCTGGGACTTGGATGTCGCTGTCCGCTGGCAAAAGCTCTCAAGAATTGGGTTTTATCTCAGACCGTGGATGGTGTCAAGTCGAATCCATATGGCGAACCCTGGTGTTGAATCCCCAAGCCACCCTCCGCGGGTGATTGTCAGCAGAGCCGACAGGCCAATCTTTCCATCTGCAAATTCCTGTTGTCCTCAATAGCAAAGCCCGATAGAGTACCGTCAGACTCAGTTTTGGAGGCGTGCGTCGCACACGGATGGCTTTACAGGCAGTGGAACATCTTCGACGCATGCGTGGTGGAGCGCAGTCGCATCTGATGCGCTGCAGCGATGAGCAATATTACGTGGTCAAGTTCCGCAACAATCCGCAAGGCCCGCGCATCCTCGCCAATGAGATGCTGGCCAGCCATCTGGCCATGTCTCTGGGCTTGCCCGTCTCGGAGCCGGACATTGTGTTGGTCAGCGAATGGGTGATCGCGCACACGCCGGATCTGTACATTCAAAACGGCAGCATCCAGGAGCGCTGCCAAAGTGGATTTGCCTTTGCCTCCCGGTTCCCCTGCGATCCCTTGCGCTCTCCGGCCTTCGACTACCTTCCCGCCGAGCAGATGCCGCTGGTGGCCAACCTGGATGCATTTGCCGGTATGCTGGTGTTCGATCAATGGACCTGCAACTGCGACACGCGCCAAGTGGTCTTCCATCAGACCAACCCGCAGACCCATGAAGCCGCACCAGCGTTTCACGCGACGATGATCGATCAGGGCTATTGCTTCAATGGCAATCAATGGAACTTCCCCGACTCGCCGCGCCGCGGCCTGTTTCCAAACGTGGCTGCCTACGCTGGAATCAGTGGATCGTCGGCGGTGGAACTCTGGCTGCGCCGCTTGCTGAATTTCCCCGATGACTTTTTGGACGAGGCGGCCGCCACCGTTCCGGTGGAGTGGTACGAGGGCCAGACCGATGAGCTTAGTCATCTGATGACCACCTTGGCCGACCGCCGCGGGCAAATCCGGGATTTGATGGAGGAATGCATGCGCGCGGCGCAAGGCTCGTTTCCGAACTGGCAGTCGCATCCTCCGAAGGCCTGACTCAAGCGCAGGGGTTCTCCTGAGCCAAGCCTGAGCCAAGCCTGAGCCAAGGAAGATGGCGAGATGCCAGTGGACCCCTCGGGACATTCCCTGCCGTCCATGCCGTATGGTCCGCTGCGCTACAATGGAAAGCGCAGCCAGAGCAGTGCGATCCTGTTTACTCCGACGGCTGACTTACTATGAACCTTGATGCCATCCGCCGAATGATCGAATCCCTGCCTCCGCTGACTCCGTTGGCGGTGGGCGAGCTTCTGATTCTTGCCGCGCTCATCTACGGGGCGGTGCAGTTCATCCGGCAGGCGGTGGCGGCGCAGTTCCTGGTCTGGATGGCCCTGCTCGGCGTCGCCTACTTCGGTGGGAGATGGGCCGGGTTCACGGTGGTCCCCGAGCTGATCGGAACACTGTTCCCTTATCTCAGCTTTGCGCTGATCGTGTTGTTCCAAGCGGAGATTCGCCGCGGCCTGTCGCGCTTGAGCCGCAATCCATTCGGCTCTCGCCGCATGTCGCCGTTTGAGGCGAGGCATCTGTTTGAAGACATCTTGATGGCGGTCAATCGACTGGCCGCGCAGAAGATCGGTGCGTTGATTGTGGTCGAGCGTGAAACCTCGCTGCGCAACTACGCCGAAAGCGGTGTCCCGTTGCAGGCCCGGCTGACGCAGGATCTGCTGGCGACCATTTTTCAGCCGCGCGCGCCATTGCATGACGGCGCGGTGATCATCCGCCGGGACCGCGTGCTGGCCGCCGCCTGTTTTCTGCCGCTGACGGTGAATCCGACGCTGGGCACTCGACTTGGCCTGCAATTGGGCACCCGCCATCGTGCGGCAATTGGCATCACCGAGGAGACTGACGCGATGGCCATCGTCGTCTCCGAGCAGACCGGCTTCATCTCACTGGCCATGCGCGGCGCCATCGAAATGGACATCACGCTCGAGGTGCTTGGCCAGCGGCTGATGGAGGCCTTCGGCCAGCCCGCCAATCCCGCCACCGCCGCCGCGCTATCTTCGGCGGCGCGGACAGCGACTGCGCCGCTGGTGCCGGAGCCGAGCGCACGGGATAACGCCCGGCATTCTGCTGCTGAGGCCGAAAAGCTGACCGAGAAGTTAAGCGCGAGGGATAGATGATCGGCTGGCTCAAAACACTTCTGACGGAGAACCTTGCTCTCAAGGCTATTTCTCTGGCGCTGGCCTTTGCCGCGTGGGCGGTTCTGGCTCGCGATACCACCACGTTGATTTTGATAACCGTACCCATCGAATTCGGCAGAGTCCCGGCCGGGACAATCTTGTCAGCCGATCCGACGGAGGTTCAGTTGCTGTTGCGCGGTCCACGTTCAATCCTGCGCGGCACTCGTCGCGAAGAGATTCACCTGCCGATACTTCAGAACCCTCGGATTGGCGATTGGTCTCCGGTGGGTTATGCAGACTTGCCGATGGATATGACGGTGGCGCTCACTCCTCAATTGGTAGAAGCACCGGCGGGAGTCACGGTGCTGCAAGTTCATCCCGCACAAACCAGAATTTCTCTAACCCGCCCGGAGACCGCCGCGCCGCCCGCACAGAATTAAACAGGCACACGAGAGGACGACACAAGCAGACCCGATGGAGAAAACGCTATTTGGAACAGATGGAATTCGCGGCGTCGCGGGCGACTCGCCGCTGGACCCGACCACGATTGCTTGCGTAGGGCGCTGCCTGGGGCGGCACTTAAAGAAGAATCAGGGGCAGAATTGCCGCGTGCTGATCGGACAAGACACGCGGGAGTCCGGCTCGTGGATTGTCGCCACCCTGTCCGCCGCGCTCGGTGAAGTGGGCGTAGCGGTCGCATCGCCGGGCATCGTGCCCACGCCGGGCCTCGCGTATCTGGCGGTGGCCGGGAAGTATTCCGCGGCGGTCATGGTCTCGGCTTCACACAATCCATTTCAGGACAACGGTATTAAGATTTTCGGCAGCGATGGGTATAAACTGCCCGACGCCGTTGAGCTGGAGCTCGAGGCGGAGATTCACTGTGAACTCAAGGGTATCCGGCGCGTTCCCGTAGAACCAACTTCGGAGATACTGCCAACGGATCGCACTCTGCTTCAGCCCTACCTCAATCATCTTCTGGAGATTGCCCGGAGCGTGAAGCCGCTGCCGGGACGTCGCGCCATCATAGACTGCGCCAACGGTGCTGCCACGGCGCTGGCTCGCGAGGTGTTCTCCGCGATCCCCTATGAGTGGGTTTATATCGGCGACCGCCCCGATGGGCGCAACATCAACCTCGGCTGCGGCTCGATGCATCTTGAGCTGCTGCGCAGTTGCGTTAAACAAGCGCATGCGGATTTTGGCGTGGCCTTCGACGGCGATGCGGATCGCGCCCTGTTTGTGGACGGCGGTGGCCACGTGGTAAACGGCGACGGCGTTCTGCTCGCTGCCGCCCGTTACATGCAGCGCACTGGCACGCTGCGCGGCAGCGCCGTCATCGGCACGGTGATGACCAACCTGGGCCTGGAACGCGCTCTGGAGAAAGAAGACCTGGCGCTGCGGCGCACGGCGGTCGGCGATAAATATGTTCTTGATGAGATGATACGCTGCGGCGCCAACCTGGGCGGCGAGCAATCCGGCCACATCATCTTCAGCGACAACGCCACGACCGGCGATGGCCTGCTCACAGCGCTCGAGATGGTTACCATCATGGCGGCGGAGAGTCGGCCTCTGGCCGACCTGGTAAAAGACCTGCACGTCTATCCGCAAAAGATCCGCAACGTGCCCGTGCGTGAGCGCATACCGATCGAGAGGCTGGTGGGCTTCCAGAAGCAGCTTCGCGCCAGCGAGGAGCGTCTAGGCGCGCGGGGCCGCATCGTGGTGCGCTACTCCGGCACCGAGTTGCTGCTGCGCATTATGGTGGAGGCCGAGACCGTCGAACTGGTGGACGAGCACATTGCCGCGTTGGAGCAGGCCTTGGCGGGTTCTCTCAAAGCTGCGCCCAATGCAGGCAAGCACCGCGCCCATGCTTGATTGCCGGTGAAATGTGCCATCCCCCCTCCGCCTGGCTTGTACCCTGACACGGCCTTCCCCTACAATGTGAAATTCATTGAAGAGCATCGCGGGGGACATGGAAGCTCGACAGTTTCGCATTACGGGAAGAGTGCAGGGCGTTGGGTTCCGTTTCTTCGTGGAGCGCGTCGCTCGCGAGATTGGCGTGAATGGCTGGGTGCGCAACTGTCAGGACGGTGCGGTGGAAGTCCTCGCGGAATGCTCGCTTAAAAAAATGGAGCAACTACGCGCCGCTCTCCTCCAAGGCCCGCCAGGCAGCCGCGTGGAGCAGGTGAGTGAGCAGACCACTGCGCGGTCGATCTCCCGTCGCGGCTTCAGCATTGAGGCAACACGTTTAGCTTGATCACCCGCGAATCGAACAGGGAGGCATTGTGCGCGGCAAATTTATTGAACTGATCGAAAGGATGACGACCCAAACGACATGGAAAATCTGAAGAAACTCATTCGGCAGGTTCCCGGCTGGCCCAAGCCCGGAATTCTTTTTTACGATATCACCACGCTGTTAAAGGATAGAGATGGCTTCCACGCTTTGATCGATGCCATGACCGCGCAGTACGCCGGAGCCAAGCTCGACCTGGTGCTGGGTATTGAAGCGCGCGGATTCATTTTTGGCCCTGCGCTCGCATACCGGCTCGGCGCGGGATTCGTTCCCGTGAGGAAACCCAAGAAGCTGCCGGCCGAGACGGTGCGCATCACCTACGATCTGGAGTACGGCACCGACTCGCTGGAAGTGCACCGCGATGCGATTCAACCAGGCCAGCGCGTGCTGATTGTCGATGATCTGCTGGCCACCGGCGGCACCGCGAACGCGTGTGTGCGTTTAGCTAGCGACTTGGGGGCGGAGATCGTGGGCCTCGGCGTGGTGATTGAGCTCACCTTCCTGAATGGGCGCAAGAAATTGGATGGCGTGGATGTTTTCTCGCTGCTGCAATACGCTGATTAGGATTCGTTGAGACGCTTGCGACTGGAAAATCTGTCGTGCCGGATGCAATTTCCGGTGCCGAAGCGGTGAAGGGCGCAGAGTTATTCAGAAGCGTGAAGCGACTAAGTGACCGGAATATTACTTTTTCTCTTGACAATTATTTTGTCAGTCCTTATACATAAGACATCAAGCAACGATTCCATTATGTTGCGAGGAGATAGAAAACGAAAAAGGAGAATTACGACAATGCCGACCAAAAAAGCACCAGCAAAAAAGAAGCCAGCCGCCAAGAAAAAGAAATAACTCGGCTGTAGCTGCAAGATTTAGGGGGCGATTCAAATCGCCCCCTTTTTTTATTCCTCCTCACCTTTCCCCAATCAACCGCAAAAAAACAATTAGCCACAGAGGCACGGAGACACTGAGAAATCAGGGGCTCCAGCGCATCCCTTAGCCTCTCTGTGTCGCCGTGCATCTGTGAAGAATTGTGGGATTAATCCGTGAGGCCGAGCGGCTCAAGCAACGCCGCGATGTTGGATTCGTTCACTGTGCCACCTCGCAACTGGCTTGGTTCGGGGCATTCATCCAGAGTGCGAAACAACCCCATCTTGGCGGCGGCGTAGCGCTCCATCTCCGCGAGCTCGCGCCCGTTGATCTTCTTCCATGCGCGCAACGCCTTGTCCTCTACCACCACTTCCACCACGGAGAAATTTTTGCGGTTGGTGGTCACGTGATAGAGGTAGGCGTAATCGGGTCTGCCGAAAATTTTGCGGCGTTGCCGTGATTCCAGGAAGTAGTATTCATAGACATAGCCCGACTGCGCCGAGTAGATCTTCAGTCGCTTGAGCTTAGTTTCCGTCTTGGGATCTGGTGTGGTGTCCATGGAGGTCAGGGGGCGCGGCAGTCTTTAGGCGATGCCCGCTTTGCGTGGGCGGCCAATCACCCGGGCGACCGAGTAGATGCGCCGTTGCTGTCCTTCGAAGTAAATGCGCGTCAGCAGCTCCCCGATCAAGCCAGTTGAGACGAGTTGAATGCCAGCGATCACGGCCATCGCTCCCACGATCAGCAGCGGCCCGTGCTCGATGAAGATGGCATGACCCATCAGCTTGCGCACGCCCAGAAAGCTGAAAATGCCGCCCCCCAGGGTGAAGCAGGCTAGCCCGATCATGCCAAAAAAATGCAGGGGCCGCGTCACATACCGCAGTAGGAAGCGCACCGTCAGCAGATCAAACAGGACACGAAAGGTCCGACCCAGCCCGTAATGCGACTTACCAGCGGGCCGCTCAATATTGTGAATGGGAATCTCCGTCATCCGCGCGCCCTGCAAGCTGGCTAGTGCTGGGATGAATCGATGCAGCTCGCCGTAGAGATTCACGGCACGAATCGTGTCCCTGCGGTAGGCCTTGAACGTCGTCCCGAAATCATGCAGCTCCACTCCAGAGAGTTTGCGCATGGCCCAGTTGGCAATCTTGGAGGGCAGCCGTCGCGTGACGTAATCGTCCACGCGTTCCTTGCGCCATCCGCTGACGATGTCGTAGCCCTCATGAATCTTGGTAATGAACGCGGGTAGGTCGGTGGGATCGTGTTGATAGTCGCCGTCCATGGAGATGATAATGTCGCCGCGTGCGTAGTCGAATCCGGCGGCCAGCGCCGGCGTCTGGCCGACGTTACGGCGCAACTGCACCACCATGACGCGCGAATCGAGAGACGCAATCTGCTCGAGCAACGCAGGGGAGCCGTCGGAACTCGCGTCATCGACGAAGACGATCTCGAATTCCCAACTGTGCGCCTCCATGGTCTCCACAATCTTGGCGAACAGCGGGATGAGGCTGTCCTCCTCGTTGTGAATGGGAATTACGATGGAGTAGAGCGGCGATTTTTCTATTTTCATGACGGACACGTGCTCACTCTCCTCTCATCTTGCCTGGCTGGATGCCTGTCCACCGCTCGCGGCCATTTTAAGCGCCGAGGTTCTCTCCGCTCGGGACGCCGGCGCGGACAACTCGCGGAAACTGATCAGTTGGATGCCGCGCGCGCGCAAAACGTCGCGCACGCCGGGATCGCACAGCGCCTCCAACTCGCGCTGCCGCTGCGCCTGCAAGCTGGTGGGCAAGCGGGCCAGCGCGGCGTCGGTGTATCCAGGGTGGCACATCAACTCGGTGGCGCCATCGGGTAGCAGCGCCAGAGTTGCACGGAGGCCTACGACCGTCAACGCGCCGGTCAGGACAAAGCCGCTGAAGTGATCCGGGCAGCGCAGGCCGTGGGCGGCCATGATGCGGTCGAATGATCTGGCCGACGATCGCAGGCCCGCCGCCAGGATTCGCCGCTTAACGTTTCCCAGGCGCGTGGGCGGCGAAAAACTTTCAAAGGGGCGACGCACCCAGGCGATGCCATAGCGCTGGGCCGTTCGCGCCACCGCCGTGGCCACGGTGGGATGCAGGTGCGCGTGCTGATGCGTGTCCAGGTGGGTGGGCGGAATTCCTGCCGCGATCATGCGGTCCACTTGCGCCGCGCACTCGCACTCGATCTCCGCGCCGCTCGCCGTGCGCGTCAGCAGACGCTTCCCCAATCGCCGCGCGCCCAGCAGTTGTCCGTCCGCATTCACCAGACTTGGTATCGCCGATGCGGGCGAGAGCGGCCGGCCCTCCACCAGATTCAGATGGCAACCCACATCCAGGCCCGCCGTTTTGTGGGCCAATTCCACAGCGTGATCGAAGGCCGGAGCGTTGGCCATCAAGGAAGTGGCGGTGATAATCCCTCGCCCATTTTGATGACAAGCTTCGACGATGGCCCGGTTGACTCCCCGGGTGTAGCCAAAATCATCCGCATTGACGATTAACTGCTTCATCTCTGAAAAACCCACCAATTGCCGCAGGTCCGGGGCGCCGCCGCCCTATCATTATATATCTAGTTTAGTGAGGTTCCAGAGCAACCGCAGCCAACCAATGCGGCAAGGATGCATCCATGTAATTGAGAGGAAAGGCTCTTGCTGACGAGTGATGAGGGGAGAATCCATATTAACTGGCATTTTCCGGCGAACATATTATGTCGCCACGGAACTGACAAATGTTTCCGCCGTTCGAGTACACTTGATCTCTAGTGATTTCAAGGCGATAGGGCGATCTGCGTGACGCACATCGGAAGCCCAAACGGGCTGGAACTTCCAGTGTAAAGGCTCGGTCGGAAGAATTGGACTAACTATATGACTAATAAAAATGAGAAGAAAATCGGCTATTGCCAATTGGCGATTTCTGTCCGCCCACTCCTGCTCGCGGTGGCCTCCGGTCTGCTGGTCCTGCTCCCTCTGACTATTTGGCAATCTCCATTTGCCCGCGCCCAGGCCGTTCCCTCCGAGGACCCGGTTCCGCTGATCATCTTGATGGACAAGCTGGATCATGGTCAGGTGGCTGATGCCGAGCGTTACCTGAAGGACAATCCGCCGGTCATTAAGAAGCGCCTGGAAGAGTTGATCGAGCAGCGCGACACGCGCTTCGACGAACTCGGCCGCTTCGGAGCGACCAGCGGTCATGACATTCACAAGCGTGTGCTGGACCAATTTGTCTCGGAGAATCTTCGCTACGCCAAGCTGTTTGATCTCTATCGCAAGGTTACCGGCGATCAGAATTTCTTCAAGCGTTTCGAGGCGCGGCGGCTCCGCTATGAGGGCGCGTTCCTGACACACGATGGCGAGGACCTTTGCGGCGAGGAGCTCAAGTGGGAAGAGGCCCGCAAGCATTATCAGCAGGCGCTCGAAAAACTGGAGGCCGGCTTTGCCATCGCCAAAGAAATTAACGAACTGCGCGTGATGGCCTCGGCGAAAATCAACATCGGCTCCACCTTGATCCGGATGCTGGAGACCGAGCGCGCCATCGCCGCCTACAACGAAGGCATGCGCTACGCCGACCAGTTGCCCGGCGAACTCTATCGCGGCATGGTGCGCCTGAACTTGGGCAACACCTACGTCTGGACCGTCGAGCCGGAGAAGGCCTTCCAATATGCCAACGACGCGCTGGTCAGCTTCAAGAAGATGGGGCGCGGGACTTGGCAGTCCAACGCCATGATGGTCATCGGTAACGCGCAGATGGAACAGAAGAATTTTGCCTCCGCCTGGGAGACGCTCAGCAACGCGCTGGATGTCGCCAAGCAGTCCGGCGAAGACCGCGTGCGCGGCAAGGCGCTGATGAACTTAGGGATGGCCGCATTGCAGCTCAAGCGCGCCGATGCCGCCAGCTACATCCACGAAGCGCAGGAGTGGTACCGCACGCACGGAGAAGTCTTCACGCAGATCGAGCGCGAGACCGTGGCCGTGGACGGCCTGCAAATGCTGAGTCGCATCTACGAGCAGGCCGGCAACAAGGCTGAAGCGGACAAGTACCGCGCGGCCTACCACAAGGCCGTCGGTGAAAATCCCGAGCATTACAACGCCGTGCGCAACAGCCCGTGCTACGCGCTCTACAAAGCCAATCCGGCGAATAAAAATAGGGCCACAAAAAATCCGTAGCCAGTGTCCGTAGCCACTGTTTAAAGGTGTCATTCCGAGCGCAGCGAGGAATCTGCTTTGCGGATGGCGAGGCGAAAAAAAACAGATTCCTCAGCCCGGCAAAAAAACGCCAAGCTTTGGAATGACGACTTCATGAAACTCCACAAATTTTCCCTTCTGCTATTCACACTGCTTCTTTCCTCCGCCTCCCTGCGCGCGCAGTCGGTGGGCGGGACTATCCGCGGCGTAGTGAGCGATTCCAGCGGCGGAGCCATCGCCGCAGCGGCGCTGCATCTACGCGACACGCAGAAGGGTCTCAACTACACCAGCCAGTCCGACTCATCCGGCGTTTTCCAATTCGCGATTCCCGTGGGCAGTTACGAACTCACTGCGACCGCGCCGAACTTCGCCTCGGTGAAGGAGTCCAATCTCGCGCTCTCGCTCGGACAAACCCTCGCGCTGGAGATCGCGCTGCCCGTGGCGGGCATCCAGCAGAGCATCGAAGTGTCCGCCACCCTGCTGTTGGTCGAGACCACCAGCGGCGTGCTGGCCGGACTGGTGAGCCGCGAACAGTTGGCCGCGCTGCCGCTGAATGGCCGCGACTTCGGACAACTTGCGCTGCTACAGCCCGGCGTGGCCGCCAACTCGAACGGTGCGAACTCGCCCTTCGGCGGACGCTGGGCCACCTTCGTCGTCAACGGGCAGCTCGATCAATCCACGCTGTTCCTCGTCGATGGCTCGGAGTTGAACGACTTGGCCTCCGGGCGCAACCCCAGCGGATCCAGCGGGCTGCTGCTGGGCCTCGACTCGGTGCAGGAGTTTCAGGTCCTGCTGCACAACTACAAGGCCGAGTTCGGCAAGAACTCCGGCGGCGTCATCCACGTGGCCACGCGCTCCGGAACCAACGCGCTGCACGGCACGGCGTTCGAGTACCTGCGCAATAGCACGTTCGACGCGAAGAACTTCTTCGACATTCCCAACCGCCCGATTCCATCGTTCCGGCGCAATCAGTTCGGCGCGTCACTCGGCGGGCCGGTGCGGCACGACCGCACTTTTTTCTTCTTGAGCTATGAGGGACTGCGCGAGCGCAAGGCCATCACCAGCGTGGCCACCGTTCCCGCGGCGGAGGCGCGCACGGGAGCGGCCGCGAACGTCATTCCATTTCTCAATCTCTATCCATTGCCCAACGGGCCGCTGAACCCCGACGGCCGCACCGCCAGCTATTCATCGAGCGTGGTGCAGCCCACGCGCGAAGACTTCGGACTAGTGCGCATCGATCATCGGCTGCTGCGCGAATGGAACGCCTACGCGAAGTTTTCCACGCAAGACAGCCTGGTCGAGCCGCCCTATCCATCCACGCCGGTGCCGGGCTTCCCGCAGAGCCTGCCGCATCGCATCACGAACACTCTGGTTGGTCTCACCGTTCCGTTCTCGGCGAACGCCCTGGGCGACTTCCATTTCGCATTCAACCGCACCTTCGGCGCCATTGAACTGCCACCGCCGCCCGGCGGGCTGACCATCTCACCAGTGCCGGGGCGCAACTTTGGACTGATCAATATCACCGGCATTTCAAACCTTGGTACACAGACATTCGTGCCACGCGCCGCGCAAAATCTGTTTGAGACTGCAGCTCAAGTTTCCCATTTTAGTAGCGGCCACGCGCTGAAGTTCGGCGCGACCGTACAGCGCTATCAGGACAACGAGCTGCGCGGCACGTTCTTCAACGGTCAGTACACCTTCGCCGGCCTGACGCAGTTTCTCGCAGGCACGCCCGCGTCGTGGCTCGGCGTACTGGGCGGGACGAATGCCGATGGTCCTGCGTCGCCCGCTGGTTGGCGCTGGACCACCATCAGCACCTTCGTGCAGGATGACTTCGAGCTGGCGCCACGCCTGACACTGAACCTCGGCCTGCGCTACGAGTTCACCACCTCGCCCAGCGATGTCCTCGGCCAACTTGCGAACCTGCGCTCGCCGCTGGACGCAACAGTCACACTCGGAGGCCCGTTGTTCAATACCATCGCGCGCTCCTTCTCGCCGCGTTTTGGTTTCGCGTGGAGTCCCAGCGGCGACGCAAAGTCCGCGCTGCGTGGCGGCTTTGGGATTTTCTATAACCCGCTGGTGGTGAACATGTGGGCCAACTCGCGGCTGGTTCCGCCCTTCGTCAACACCGTGCTGCTGGCTGGTGGGCCACCGTTTCCTAATCCGCTGGCCACGGGCCGCGCGCCCGCGCTCTCCACCACGGGCCAGGCGCTCGACTTCAATCTCAGCCAGCCTTACACCATGCAGTGGAACATCGAGTGGCAGCAGCAGTTCGTCGACGGTTGGGTAGCGCGCATCGCCTACGCGGGCAATCGCAGCCTGCACATCCTGCGCTCGCTCGAATCGAATCCCGGTACGCCGGTGATGCTCGCCGACGGGCGCAAGTGCTTCAACTTTCTTGCGGCCGCTGGCGGGCCCAACGCGGCCTGCTCGTCCGGCCCCACCGTGCGGCGCAATCTAAACTTCGGCCCCATCCGCGGACGCTCGTCCGACGGACGCTCGTGGTATGACTCACTGCAACTCACCGCCGAGCGTCGTATACCCGGCGGTGCCACCGTACAGGCTTCCTACACATGGAGCAAGTCGCTCAGCACCAACAACTCCTCGTTCACCTCGTTCCCGAGTCAGCCGTCGAACACGCAAGACCCCGACGACATCTATCTCGACAAGGCCGTCTCGGCGTTCGATGTCCGCCACCGCCTCGCCGCGCACGCCATCGTTGCGCTGCCCGCGTTCACGCGGGGCACGGCTGGCCGCGTGCTCAACGGCTGGCGCATCGCGGCCATCGGGTCGCTCTCGTCCGGATATCCGTTCAGCGTGGTGGACGGCATCAACCGCTCGCAGAATTTGCAGACGGATATTGCGCTGGCCGACCGCCCCGACTGGGCTGCAGGCGCAAATGCTGAGTCTGCGAAGCGTGGTGTCGCAACCTCGTGTTCCATCGCTTCCCGCGCGCCGGATCTCTTTTTCGATCCGTGCGCCTTTGCGTCGCCATTGGCGGCGACAGGTCGGCTCCTCTCACGTTCCTGCCTGATCGGCGGCCAAGAGCGTTTCGGCGGACGCACGCTGGGGACGCCGGAGCTGTACTTCGATCCCTGCGCCTTCGCGCTCCAGCCCGTGGGCTTCTACGGCAACGCCGCTCGCAACGCGCTCACTGGGCCGGGCTTCTTTAACGCCGATCTTTCGTTGAGCAGGAATTTCGCCGTGCGTGAGCGGCAACAGCTTGAGTTCCGCGCGGACTTCTTCAATATTCTGAACAGGCCCAACTTCGCGACGCCCAGCAGCCCGACCGGCGCACAAGTCTCCGGCGGCGCCATTGTGTTTCCCGATGCCACCGGCGTGCCCGCCGGCAACGCGGGACAGATATTCCGCACGGTGAACGATTCGCGCCAAATCCAATTCTCGCTGCGCTACAGCTTTTAGCCCGTTTTGGGATGGTGTATCCGTGCCGCGTGACAGTGCCGCGCGCGTCAGCGAGCGGGTCGATGGAACAGCACGCCCCGAACGGAGTTGTTTGGGATTTCACGATTTGGGTTTCACCGTGACGGTACGCGCTGTGGGGGGATCGTTGGCCGTCGGGACGTGGGTTTTCCCTTGGCCCGCTTGCTGACGCGCGCGACACTGTCACGCGGCGCGGAGTAAACGCATATGAATTCACCATGGCATCTTCCGCGCGTTCCCGAGCCCGAGGAAATGGACTGCTCGGACGAAGTGCAGGTCTACAACTCCGCTGCCGCCTCGGCGCATCTCGACGCCATCGACAACACGTTTGTGGAACACCTGCGGCGACTGTTGCCGGAACAGTGCCGCGACCGTGAGGGAGCGGGGGTTGGTTTGCGTGACAAGAACAACCCCCGCTCCCTCACGGTCGCGGCAC
>CAMBEY010000002.1 GCA_945865705.1 Candidatus Sulfopaludibacter sp. SbA3 | reverse complement strand
CCAGAGTTCTCCCATGTACAACAATGGGTTCCTGTGGAACCGGGAATGGATTATCGTTTTCAGGCATACCTGAAAACTCAGGATATTTCGACCGATAACGGCCTCTATCTATCGCTGGTTTCCATTCCAGCGCTTCCCGAAAACTCTCCGGAACTCCTGACGGAGACCTTTGTCGGATCTTCGCCCTGGACTGCGCAACAAATTGATTTTCGAGCCGGGCCCAATACCAGCATGGTTCTAGTCCGCCTGCGACGAAACAGAAGTTCCAAACTCAACAACCTGCTTCAGGGCACGGTTTGGCTTGATGACGTTTCGCTCCTACCCAGGACCTTACCCAAGACCCGCCCCGGTCTCGCCACAAAATAATCTCCGCGTGAGGAAATGCCCAATCTAATCAAGATCAAGCTTTACACTATGTTGCTTGATCGGCACACTGACTTCGACACTCGATGCCTTTGGTAATCTTTGTTGGATTAGCGCTACAGCGGTTCCCGCAATCCACGCGAAAATCAATGCATTGGCGGGTATCTGCAGATTGAAGTCCGTGAGTGAATGCACAAAGATGCTGACCATGGCCCCGGCGCATCCTGTTGCCAGGATATTATCTCTTGCGTGCGGGAGGCGACCCACACTCCGAACAAGGTTCACAAACAATACCAAGAGACTGCCCCAAAATAGGGCCGCCAATGGAATTCCTACATCACCGGCAATTTCGAGATAGTCATTGTGAGCGTGAGCGTAGCGCAGACCCAGCATTTGAGACTGATAATGCAGGCTCGCCCACTCATAGGATCCTAATCCTGTTCCAGTGATCGGGAAGTCGCTTATCAATGCAAGAGTATCGCGCCAGATCGGTAATCGGTCTTGCTCCAGGAAGTTTTGGTTGCCGAGTACTCGAAAGCGTTCATACACTGGGCCGACACCAATCCATGTCGTGTATAAAACAGCAATGGTTAGAATCGTTAAAAGGATTCCTGTTACTGACCGCTTCCCTTGGAAGGCCGCAATCGCCACAGTAACCAATACACCAGCCAAGGCCGCCGTGATCCCGCCACGCGAAAGCGAGAAAATCAGACCGATGAATATGAGAACAAAAAAGACTCCGTTTCGCAAACCCCGCGAGAGATGCGGCGAAACAATGATTCTGCGCCACGACGACAGCCGATTAGAGGCACCACTTCGCGTCTCGAAAAGAATTCCTGCCAGAAGAAAAGGCAGCGTCATTTCCAGCAGCCCGGCATAATGGTTTCGGTTGATGTAAGTTCCAGTTGCCAACAGCTCATGCGTCTTTTTCTGGTAGAAAAAAATGTACTGCCATCCTGTAAGATACTGGACTATTCCATACGACGCTTCAAAAATTCCAAGTCCGATGAGTAACTTCGCCAGCGTCGAATACCCTTCGCCGAGGTTGTATATTCGGATTGCTATAAGAAATACCAGGAGATAACAGACCAGTCGCAAGAAGGCGCTGGTTGTTCCGTGTTGATAGATTGTCAGGGATATCAGTTCATTCGGAACGAGGTCAAGAACTTTCAAGCTTTCTGCCAATCGAACTCTCTGCGGTGACAATGTCCTTAACAGGGCGCTGGGCATCGGAAGCATTTGTACCAGCGGAAATACGGAAATAATTCCGAGAATACATTTGGTGGTCAACGACAGTGATGGGAGTCCGAATTTCCAAAACAACACCAACCCTAATAGCGCGATCGTGATTTGCGTCCCTGCAAAAAATACTTCGTCGACTCCACCGAAACTCAGTACTGAGTAGGCGGCCGCAAGTGCCAGCACGATGCCAGCCACTCTTGCCGCCTGATGCTCCGGATCGGAAAATCGCATTCGCATTTGTCGCAATCTCCAACGCTCTTTTGTAGCTCATCACGGCCATGAACTGAAGCACAATTATAGCGACCGAATAGTTGTATTCATGTAAAAAGATGGTTTGCCTGAATTCCTCGGAGATTGCCTTCGATATTCTCCTTCCCTCCAAAACGTACTCTCGAGAAATCTCCGTCTCAATGATTTGCTCGGTTCCCGCCTGTTTTGTTCTGGCGCAGAACAGTCACCTCTCCGCTGCTGCATCACGTGGTTCAAGTACCCTATAATCTTAAAGGGTATGGTATACAGCGATCAGGAAATCATCGCAGTGGGCGTGGTGCTGCTTCTACCGGAAGAGGTACAGGAGCGTGTTTGCCAGCTCAACTCCCTGCTTCACGCCGAGCGTCCGGATGGTTTCCTGTTTGGTCCTTCGACGGTTCCACACCTGAGCCTCGCACAATTATTTGTGCGGCGATCCAGTTTGCTTGCGCTCATCGAGCGGCTTGATAAAACGCTTCGGGAAACTGAGCCCCTGCCGCTGTCTGTTGCCAAGATCTCCGGTCGTGGCGCGGTGGCCTCTCTGCGGATCGCCCGGACTCCTGAACTATTTCGCCTGCATGCGCAGATGATGGACGAGGTAAAGAGCCTCTCGGAAGATTTGGGGGGTATGGAATCATTTTTCTCTGATGGCGAGCCTGCCCGTTCCCAGGATGCGGAATGGGTGACGCGATTCCGCGGGCGGGCCAGCTACAAACGCTTCGTGCCTCACATCACCCTGGGCAATGGCCATCCACCTGTGCCCGATGTAATTCTGAAATTCACAACCGCTGAGGCCGGACTATTTCATCTTGGCCGTTTCTGCACCTGCCGGAAGCTGCTGCATCGCTGGAAGCTGCACTAACGGCTGACGGCTTGGGTTTGGCACGGAATGATTTTTCCGCAGGGAGGTTAGCGATGCGTGGAGCTTTCGGAATGGCGGGGTTGCTGATCGTAGTGGCCATCGGCATGTACATTTACCGCTCGCAGCTTACGGGTCCGGGCGATATTACTCAGGGAACTGGGAATCCACGGGCGGCAGTCGACATCACCAGCGTGAAGAATGATCTATTGCGCATGGCGCAAGCCGAGCGCTCGTACTGGGCTATTAACGCACACTACACGTCCCTGGAGGAGTTGCAGTCGATCGGCGACCTGGTCTTTGACCACACACGCGGACGTGAAGGATACAGCTACACCTCTACAATCTCCGATCAGACCTTCACCATAACTGCCACCTACTCTGGGCCTGCCTCGGGCATGCCGACTGTATCCATTGATCAGACCATGCAGATCGTTGAATTTTAGACCGTACCGACGAAATTCCCCTCCACCTGTACCCGACTTGTAACGGAATTGCTCTTTCCGCTTGGCTCATTTCCGGCTGTCCCTTATTCTCGACTCATCCCATTGCGCTCAGCGCAGAGGAAAACGATCAGGAATTAGGTTCATGAAAAAGTTGGCTGCCGATTTTTCTCGGGATTTTCGAACCTCTCCGGTGCCCATCCGGATGAGTTGCCGTTTTAGCAATGGCATTACGCTCAACTACTACGCCCGTGCCGTTACCTGCACGGATCGCATGCTTCGGGCAATATCCGTGAACCCTTTTGAGCGCGGGATTCAGCTCGTTATCTCCGCCCCCTTTTTGGATGGCATTGCCCGCTGCCGCGTCGCCGGCGTTACTCGCAGCAAGCGGCATGCATCGTGTTTTGAAGTGGAGCTTCGTTTCATTGATTCGCCAATTCCCCTCTTGCTCGAGGATGCGGCTTCCTCACCATGCCTCCCGGAACCCCCTTTGTTGGTTGATGACATCGTGGTGGCTGCTTCTGGTCTGGCCTCTACATTGGAGGCGAGTATCGGTATTCCTTTTGCCACGGCTTTCGCCCAGGCACGCCTTCCCGATCGGCACCATGCTTTGTTGGCTGTCATTGCGGCAACTTTTCTTGTGCTGGAGGAAAAAGGATTTGCCAAGTGCAATCTGGCGTTGCAAGCCGCGCAACGGAATGCTGGCAACGGGGACGGAAGCTTTATTCCTAAACCAGGAATGGATTTTGAAAAACTTAAGCAGGTGATATGAAAGCATCCAACAAGAACAGGCGTAGCGAGCGTATTCCGGCGCGGCACAATCTAATGCTAGTGGTGGAGGATCACACTGGAGGGACGGCTGCAAAAGAGATTGTGTCTACGGTTCATATTTCCCGCCATGGCGCACATCTTCGCAGCCGACGGCCTCTTGATGGAAGCTCCAAGGGCAACGTAATGAATCTTAGCTCATGCCGCCAAACGCCGTTTCGCATCGCCTGGCACCTACCATCGGACTCGCACCCTGGGTATCACGAGTCGGGAATCGAGTTCGTCGAATCAATTGATTTCTGGGGTCGTGATTTTTCGGGCCATCGACAGGGCGCGGCATCCGCTGAGGATGTAATGGGAACACGAACGGGAGGTTTAGAGAATTCTAGCGCCGCGAATCCGCGCGAGCTTCTCGATCAACTGCTACAGGCGGGAGACACGCCCAAGGGACACGAGCTAACCGCGGCGCTTTGGTGCGGCCTCATCAAGCAACTCGAAGAGCGGCGCGTCTTCACGCGCACTGACTTGATCTCTGCTTTGAAGAAACTAAGCAGGCCGTCCTAAGTTTGCATGAATTACGCTACCGCCTCGGCCAGCAGGCGGGAACTCGGGGCTGCCGGAAGCGCATGTTGATTGAAGCGCACCGAGACGATCTTCGACACGCCTGGCTCCTGCATCGTTACTCCATACAACACGGACGCCACGCTCATGGTTCGCTTGCTGTGCGTGATCAAGATGAATTGCGTATTGCGGCTCATCTGCTGGACCATCTGCGTGAAGCGACCGATGTTGGCTTCGTCCAGCGGCGCGTCGACTTCGTCGAGAACGCAGAACGGACTTGGCTTGTAGCGGAAGATTGCCAGCAGCAGCGCCATCGCCGTCATTGCCTTCTCGCCGCCTGAGAGCAGCAGCACGCTCTGCAAGCGCTTGCCCGGCGGCTGGGCCACAATCTCAATGCCAGCTTCGCTCGCGTCCTTCATGTCTTCGGTCTGAATCAGCCGCAGCATGCCCTGGCCACCGCCGAAGAGTTGCGTGAATGTCTCCTGGAAGTGCGCGCCGATAATTCCCAGCGCTTCAGTGAACTGGCGATTGCATATTTCGTCAATCTCCTGAATGGCCATGGTCGTATCACGAATCGAGTCGAGCAAATCCTGGCGCTGCTGTTCGAGGAAGGTGTGGCGCGTCTTGCACTCCTCGTACTCCTCAAGCGCCATCATGTTGATGGGGCCCATATTGTCGAGCTTGGTTCGCAACTGCAACCAATTTTCCTCGGCAACCAACAACTCCTCGGCTTGCAGCAGTGGAAGATTCTCCGTCGCGGCTTCGGCTAACAGCACTTCCAGCTCCACTTGGAGTTCGATGCGGCAGGTCTCGCGCAAGTGATCGAGCTCGGATTGCAGCCGGGCCATCTGCACTTCGGCCCCGCTGCGTTTTTCGCGGACAATCTCCAACTCCAGTCGCGTTTGATGCAAATGCTGATCGAGCGCGGCTAGCTGCTCACGCAACTGAGCGCTGGTTGTGTGCAACTCTTCGATGTGGCGCGAGAGAATTTCACATCGCTCGGCGGCCTGGGTGATTTCTTCCTCCAGGCGTCGATTGTTTTCCTCGGTATTTACTCGCTGCGTACCCCACTCCCCGGTCTGTTGGCTGATCTCGGTGCGGCGCCCGGAAACTTCCCGCAGCGTCTGATCCAAACGAGACACCGAACTTGCGCTGGCTCGACGACGCTCCTCAAGTGCTGCCAGCCGTCCCCGTAGATCTCCCTCCACGGCGCGCGCCTCTTCCACCTGTTGCCGAAGTTGCGTAGTCGCGGCCATGATCGTGGTGTTTTCTTCCTCCAGCTCTAACCGGGCCTTTTCCTTGGCGGCGATGCTTTGCGTGTCCTGAGCCAACTGCTCTTGCGCACTTTTAGTCTCTGCGCGCAGACGATCCAATTCCAACGCGATCAGATCACTGCGACCGGCAACGCGAGCCTCTTCCTCTGCCGCCTCGCGCAGATCGCGCTCCGCGTGCATGAGCACCCGCTCACTCTCGCGCTCCCTGATTCCCACTTCATTCAACTCAGTTTGCGTGCGTCCGATGATCTCCGTCGTTTCCTTCAGTGAAACGGTGAGTTGAGCTTCCGTTTCCACGTGCAATTCCACTTCACGTTCCAGGCTGCGCATCTCGCGCTTCAGCGCGAGCGGGCCTTGGCTATCCGTCTTGCCGGCGGACACCATGGCGCCCTGGAACCAGATGCCTTCGCCCGTCAGAAAAAACTTCTCGGGATGCTTCGCTGCCAGGGTGCGCCCAGCTTCGGCATCGCTCACCAAATAACAATTGTTAAGTTTGGGCAGCAATCCGGCCGGTGCGCTGGAAAACCCATTGAGGAAGCGGACACAACTGGCCAGTGGCCGCAGAATTCCTGGCGTCTCGGGAGCTAATGCGCTCTGCAATCCGGCAGTGGAGTCAATTTGCTGGTCGTGTAAAATGAACGCCGCTCTACCGGGAACTTCATTTTTGAGCAACTGCAATCCGCGCTCCGCTGAATCCCAGTTACTGACGACAACGTAATCCAGCTCCTCACGGAGAAACTCCTCCACCACGCGTTCGTATGCCGGTTCGACTTCCAGGAAATCAGCGAGCACGCCGGATGACTCCAGTTTTCCGCGTCCCGCATCCTCTACCGACTTAAGCTCGAACAGGCGCTGCACAGTTTCCGTGGCGTAGGAGTGCCGGTCAAGAATCTCTTTGAGTGAAATGAGCCGGGCCCGCTCGCTGGCCAGCTCCGTGCGTGAACGCTCCAGTTCCGCGCGTGTCTGGGATTCCAGTTCCCTCTGCGCGCGAAGTGTTCCTTCCAGCTCCCGCTGGCGGCTGGACAAATTTTCGCGTTCCAGTTTTTGCAGGCCCACGCGCTCGTCCGTGTCGCGGCGACGCCCATCGGCGGCCTCGCGCAACGACTCCAGCTCGGCAGCCTGTTTTTCCGCGTGCGCCGTCTGCCGACTGGTCTGCGCGAGGAATTGTTCGATCTGGGAAACTTGATTGCGCAGCGTGGCACACTCGCCGACGGCGTTCAGCATCTCGATGCGAATCTGCTCCAGACGGGTCGTCCCCTGTTGCAGTTCGCTCTGGCATTCACGCGCGCGCCGCTCCCAGTCCTGCAACCGTGCCAGCAACGAATCACGCTCGGCCTCAATACCAGCCAGCAACGTGGCACACTCCGCCCGCTCCGTTTGCAATACTTCCAAGCGTGTCTGCAACTGGGTGTCTTCCGCGGCAGCTTCCTCAATGCGGCGGGTCAGGAATTGCAACTGCTGAAGCTGACTGGCCACCTGTCCGCGCGCACGCTCGGCGGCAAGCAGCAGGCTGGAGCGCTGCTCCGTCGCATCGCGCAATTCACTCTGCCGTTGATCGAGCGTGGCGTGTGATTCCTGCTGAGTGCGCTCCTGGACCCCTATTTGTGCGGCCTGGTCTTCGACCGCTCGCCGCAGTGCCCCAAGTTCGATGGCCAGTCCGCTGGCCTCTTCATCTTTCTGGCGTTGCTTGCTGAACAGAATGCCACGCAGTTGGACTCGTACCTGCTCGAATAATTCCTTGTACCGGCGAGCCTTCGCTGCCTGACGCTGCAACGAGTTCACTTGCTTGCCGACTTCTTCGAGAATGTCGCTGACACGCGCCAGATTCTGTTTCGAAGATTCCAGCTTGGCCCAAGCCAGCTTTCGCTTGGCTTTGAATTTGGTGATGCCGGCGGCTTCTTCAATCAGCCCGCGGCGCTCGTAAGGCTTCGCGCTTAGGATTTGTCCGATGCGGCCCTGCTCGATGATCGCGTAGGAGTCCGGGCCCAATCCGGTGCCGAGGAACAGTTCCTGAATGTCGCGCAGGCGGCAGATACGGTCGTTCATCAGGTATTCGCTTTCACCTGAAGCGAACAGTCTGCGCGCAACGGAGATGACTCCATCCGTTTTCAGTTTGGCCACTTGCTCGTTGGCGGACGAAGATTCCTCCGCCAGTTCCGCATCTTCTGGTTGCTGCTTGGCCGCAGGAGCGATCATCGGCAAAGTCTCAGCCAAGGCTCTGGCTTCCGGGTCCACCAAGGTCAGCTTGACCTCCGCCAGGCCAGTTGCGCGACGCTGCGGGGTGCCGCTGAATAGCACGTCCTGCATTTTGGAGCTGCGCAGGGTTTTCACAGATTGCTCGCCCAGCACCCAGTGGATGGCATCCGCGATGTTGCTTTTCCCGCAGCCGTTCGGTCCCACCACGGCGGCCACACCGGCGCCATGGAATTCGATCTGGGTGGCGTCGGCAAACGACTTAAACCCAAGCATTTCAACTTTTTGGAGCTTCAGCACGACTCACCTCGGAAGTGTTTCTCGAAATCCTGATCTCATCTCGCAGGCCACGAATATATACGGTAACCAAATGAATCTAAACAGCTTGCTACATATTGACGGCCCCAACTGCCGCTCAAGCGGTCTGCCTGCAGCCTCAGATTTCCGATGAGGGTACAGTATAAGGTGGAATATACCAAAATGAACACAATATTTTGCGTTAATGGCCGTAGGCGCGGGCTACTCAAATCGGCCCCATGCTGGCGGGGTAACTGATAAAGTTTTAGCTCGGGTTTGAGCCAAACTATTCAATATCGTACCCACGATGGGTAACTCCGATGGTTCATACAATTGGAGCATTGGGAGGCGGCGGTGCCGGACCCCGCGCGACCACCGAAGGATGGACTAGTTCACAGAAGAAGAGGATATTGTGAGGACATCGGATGGCAGAAATAACTTCAATTGGATTTTAGGTGCACGTTTCTAGAAAATGCCTTGCCGATTCAAAAATAAACCAGGGGAGCGGTCAGACTGATCCGCTCCCCTGGTTCAACACAGTTCAACACTAGTTCAAGACCGAAATTACAATAATTTCTTGCCTGGCATTTACATTACGACGCCACAAGCCTGGCGCGCGCCGGCATTGCCCGTTGGCTGTGTCGTGAAATCATCAACGCCAGCATGGATGATGATGGCTTTGCCTTTGGCTGAGTTCGTTTCCGTGCCAAGCGTCAAGCCATTCACGTGCATGTTGACCTTCACCGTGCCATCGGCTGCGGCCTCAATATTACCGAGGTCGCCCGCATGATGCTCCGCGGCATCCGGAGCGCCGTGAGGCTTCGTGTCGGGATTGAAATGCCCACCCGCGCTGGTGCCGTCCGGTGCGCTGCAGTCGCCCTTTTCGTGAATGTGGAATCCGTGCTTTCCCGGCGCGAGCCCGCTGATCGTACCGGTGAAGTGAACTCCCTTCCCCATCGTCGCTACTGACAACGTCCCGCTCACGGTGCTGCCCTGCGTCGGCTTCAGCTCGATACTGCTCTGCGCACGCAGACCAGCGGCGGCGAATACCATCAAGGCCACTCCCAAACAAGCTTTACGAAACATGATTTTCCCCTCCTGAAAGTTTGTTAAACGAACCATCGTTCTTACATCTGAAGTACTTACATCTGGTTATCTCTATTGCGCCTTAATTTCTACCTTCTAATTCGCGGCCTTGATCACGCCACAAGCCAGCCGCGCTCCAGCGTTGCCCGTAGGCTGCGTGGTTAGGTCATCTGCATCGGTGTGTACAATCAGCGCGCGCCCGCTGATTGAGTAATTCCCCTTGTCGAGCGAAACGCCATTGGCATGAATGTTAATCTCCGCCCGGCCATCCGCACCCGCAATGATATTGCCGAGATCCCCGGCTTGATGAGGGGTCGCGTTGGGTGCTCCGTGTGCGGCATTATCGGGATTGAAATGCCCTCCTGCGCTCGACGCGTCCGGCGCACTGCAATCGCCATTTACATGAACGTGCAGCCCGTGCGGACCAGGCGTAAGCCCCGAGATGATTCCAGAAAAGTGGACTCCGTCGCCCATGGACATGAGCATGACGGTACCGGTTGCAATGTTGTCTTTGGTGGGCGCCAAGGCAATGGCGAATCCCTCCATCTCCTGCTCGGCTTCCTTTGCTGCCGAAACTGCTTGCTCGGTCGGAGTCGATTGGTTTGATTGTTCAGAACTCTGTTGCCGACTCTGACTGCACGCCACGGAGAAAGAGAGTAGCGTTGCTGCCCCGGCGACATGGAGCCACTTTTGCATGTTGAAAGTCCTTTACAACTAAGAATGGTTATTGATTATAGCATTCACCGAGCCAAATCGCGGGGCCACGTTACCGCACGCGATGCCGCGTCTCGCGAATGGCTACGCCGACCGCCTGCCCCATTACCATGGCGCCTGTGAAGACCGTTCCCTCAACCGCCACCTGCTGTCCCTTGCCCGGAACCCCTTTGGTGGAGATCACGTAGATGCGCCCCGTGCTGTCTTCGATCTCATAGCCGCCCATATTCAATACGCCGAATGATGTGGTAACGGTTCCCACCACTCCAACTTTCTTGTCTTTGTACTTGGAGGGATCGGCCAATATGTCCGCAATCGTGGCCTTCTCGCATCCCACAGTGAATAACACAGCGAACACCAGCATCGCCAGTCTGATCCCCGACAGTTTTTTCATTGCGCACCTCGCTTACTGAAAATGATGATCTCGATAATCGTTCGTCCGGGGGGACCCTGAATGCGATCGGGCAATCTGGTTCGCCTGATGTCCAACTATTGGGATGCTGTCCACAATCTTAACCGTTGTCTTAACCCTATGTTTTAACCGTTGTCTTCCACAGGCTCATCGCGTGAGCTATTCCACTCAGATAAGAACTCTCTGGCATCCTCAACGTCTTCTTCCAGCACCAGGATTTCCCGCTTGCCCAGGCCTCCGATGGAAACCGGGTAGAGGCCTGCCGTCACCCGCCCTTGCACCACGCACTCGATTCCACAACTGTTCAGCAGTTGCTTGATCATGCTGGCTTCCATCTCATCCTGCGCCGTGAAAACGGACACTGGTTTTTGATGCGCCCGATCATTAGGACTACTCTTGGGTCTCTCGTTCATTGGGGTCTCTCGTTCATTGGCTTAATCTCCAGTCAATCACAGCAGGCTTCCTTTCGTCCATTATTGCGCTAGACTGGAGCTACCGCGAAAGGAATTACTCGATGCGCAAGATGCTTCTTAATTGGCTGCTCAGCGCACTGGCGTTGCTCGCTGTGGCGCACTTCATGCCAGGCTTTGTGGTTGGCGGCTTCTTCGCCGCACTCCTTGCCGCGGTAGTCATCGGACTGGTGAATGGGACTCTCGGCTTCCTCGTCAAGATCATTACCTTCCCCATTACGCTGCTGACGCTGGGCCTATTCTGGTTCGTCATCAATGGCACGATGCTTTATCTCGCTTCTTGGCTGACGCCCGGCTTCGAGATTCACAGCTTCCTCTCGGCCTTTTTCGGCGCGCTGCTGCTAAGCATCGTGAATCTCGCACTGCGCTTTCTGATTTCCGAAACGACTAAGTGATACCCTGTCGCAGAATCGTGCAGAGTTCTTCGCGACCCGCGCCCTCGGCCAAATCCAACGCAGTCTTTTGAAAAAAACCAGGAGCGCCGGAACCGCGTATTTGCAGATCGGCGCCCGCCTCCACTAGCATGCGCACGATCTCCGCGTGATTGTTGATCACCGCGAGCATCAACGCGCTCAGGCCAAATTTCGCCGTGTGATTTAGTTCCGCTCTCTGCTCTATCAGCAAGTGCGCGGCGGCGGCGCGCCCATGCATTGCCGCGATCATCAAGGCCGTCTGCCCATGTTTGTCTAAGGAATCGAGCAGCGACTTGGCGGATGCGCCGGGGGAGATTTCGGAGGGGATGGAGTCCTGAAGAAGCCGCCCCAGTGCCTCGACATCGCCTGACTTGGCCGCCTTCTGCCATTTTGATTTCATGGCGCCGCCGCTCCTTCTTCCAGCCATCACTATTGCTTGCGCCCCCGTCTATTGCTTACGCCCAACGATTCGCCCGTAGATACGGTCCAGCTCCTCGGCGGAGTTGTATTCGATCAGTATCCTCCCGCGCTTGTTATTGCCTTTCAGGTGGACGCGGGCTCCGAGCGCCCGCTCAATTTCCGTAATGGCCGCACGGATATTTGGGTCAACCGTTGACTCTTTCGGCGCCTCGCCTTCGGATGAGTTCTTCCCTGCCCGGGTCGAACGACCAGCCTCGGTCTTGGCGATCTCTTCCAGTTGCCGGACCGACAACCCTTGAGCGACAATGCGCGCGGACAGCGTCTTCTGTACCGCTTCCGAAGCTAGCCCAAGCAGCACCTTGGCATGGCCAAGGCTGATCTCTCCGGCTACGATCCTAGACCTGACTTCGCTTGGTAACTTCAATAATCGCAATAAGTTAGTAACAGTTGTTCGATCTTTTCCGGTGCGTTCGGCGATTTGGTCGTGAGTTAGATTGGTCTCCGTAGCCAAGCGCTGAAAAGCCTCCGCCGTTTCAATAGGATTCAGGTCTTCGCGCTGAATATTTTCGATTAGAGTCAGCTCAAGCACTTGATTATTAGGGACATCGCGAACAATTGCAGGCACATTCACCTGCCCCGCCAGCGTGCTTGCTCGCCAGCGGCGCTCTCCGGCGATCAGCATGTAGCGGTCCCCGTCCTTGCGGACGACAATCGGTTGCATGACTCCATGAACCCTGATGCTGTCAGCAAGTTCGCGCAGGCGATCGGTCTTAAAGACTGTACGCGGCTGGAAGGGGTTGGGGGTGATGGAGGCTACGGGAATCTGCCTGATCGCATCCGAGGAGAGGCTCACTGGTCCAGAGGAGGGTAGCAAGGCATCCAAGCCTCTCCCGAGACCTCTACGCATGGTAATTGAGGTTACGGGTGGCTTTGCCTGCGGCGGTTGATTCGGTTCCATCTTCTAATCCTCCATTCCAATCACTTTCCTGAAAAAACAGCTAATAAATTGGTCAATGGCGTCGATAGACTGAACGATTGACTCGTACTACGCCGTGTGAACCTTATCAGTTACTACCCTTTTTATTAGTTCCTTGGCTAGCTGAATATACGCTTCCGCGCCCCTGGATCGGACGTCGTATAGCAGGACCGGCTGCCCATGACTAGGAGCCTCCGCCAGACGCACGTTGCGCGGGATCACCGTTTCGAAAACCTTTTCGGGGAAATGGTCGCGTAACTCCGTTGCAACCTGCTTGGTTAGCGTGGTGCGCTCATCAAACATTGTCAGCAGAATACCTTCCAGTTCCAGATTGGGATTCAATCCCGCGCGTACACGATCCATAGTTTCTATCAGTGCGGAAATGCCCTCGAGGGATAGGTACTCACACTGGATCGGCACAAGGAGTGAATCAGCTGCCGCTAAAGCATTTATCGTCAATAGAGTAAGCGCAGGTGGACAATCTAGAATGATGTATTCAAATTGATCTCGAACCGGTTCCAGGAGAGCGTGCAGGCGGAATTCTCGGTTTTCCAGGCCGTAAAGTTCGAAATCGGCACCCACCAAATTCCGGTCCGAAGGGACAAGGTATAGGCCATCTAAACATGTCGCGTGGGTAACTCCGGCAAGGCCTTCGCGATCATTTTCTTCCGGAAATAGTGCGTTGAATAACGATGGACGTTCGGCATCACGCGGGAATCCCAAGCTGGCCGTGGCATTGGCTTGGGCATCACAATCAATGAGCAGAACACGAATCTCGGCTGCCGCTAGGGACGCCGCCAAATTTACAGCGGTAGTTGTCTTCCCGACTCCGCCTTTCTGATTGGCAACCGCAATTATTCTGGCCAAATTAACTTTCCCCATCAGGCGATACGACGAATGAACAAGCTACCAAATCATAGCAAGCGGTGTAAAGGCAAATCCGCCAAAATGTTCCACGTGGAACAATTCATGGTCATACACGATGGTCATACATGGTCATAGATTGATATTGGGGTGGTGGAGCCCGGCTGTGCCTAGTGAGTCTTGGTTTAGATTGTTCCACGTGGAACATTGGCCGTCAGCTTCGCTGGCCCCCGGCCTATTTAGATTGTCCACTTCCCTCCTCGCTCTCCATTAACTCGCCCCCATAACCCTATTGATACACTCTCTTCGTTGTGCTATAACCATCGCAGAAGCAACGGATTGGGGGTAATCGTATGGCCTACAAACTCGGTGTGTTGATCGTTCACGGCATGGGGTCGCAAAAGCGTGGCTTCTCCGATGAGCTTGTTGCGGAGCTGGAGTCGCGCATCGGCAATTCCAGCGAGATATGCTGGCAGGAGGTCTATTGGGCGGATGTCTTAAACTATCGCGAGGAAAAGCTGTGTGCTGACATGAAGGTCGATACCAAGCTCGACTATTCGCGCATACGGCGCTTCGTGATCACAGCCTTTGGCGATGCCCTGGCCTACCAGAGAGTCCCCGGCCCAGACGAAGATGTCTATTCGCAAATACATGGAATAATTAGAGATAACTTGTCAAAGTTGCGGTCGAGTCTCCGCCAGGACCTGCCCGCATCCGCGCCCGACTGCCCTATCGTGGTGATCGCTCACTCACTTGGCTGCCATATCATCTCAAATTATATTTGGGATCACCAGCAATCTGAAAAGTTGCGGGCCAATGGCAAGCGGCGAAAGAGGAATAAGTCATTTGGTAAAAATGACTTAGAGAGAATGAACACGCTCGCCGGGATCATAACCTTCGGTTGCAACATCCCCTTGTTCAGCCTTGCATACAAAGAAGCCTTGGCCATAGATTTCCCCCCTCCGAACCTGCAAAAACACTTTCCAAAAACTGATCAGAAAACCCTACAAAAAACAGTTAAGTTGCTTAATTTCCATGATATAGATGACGTTCTGGGATACCCGCTGAAGCCCTTATCACCCAGCTTCAACCAAGCTGTGAGCGAAGACATCGCCATCGACGCGGGATTTCCTCTGCTCTCCAACACGCCGCTGTCGCACTCCATGTATTGGACCGACGACAATTTTACGAAACCCGTTGCCAAACAGCTTAACGACCTTCTGAATCTTATTTAATTTTTTTATAAACAACAGTATACAAATTTTCCCGGGAAGGGAATCCGCCGGTCTCCGCAACTCATCTCGTTTTATCCACAATACCGTGGTTATTTCGCATTACTCGATGACAGATTTGCGGACTTGCCCAACTTGACCAAAGTGCAAACGTTTACGGTTTTTTCCAAATAATCCGGAAAATCACCCCCATTCGCCCAAGCTGATTCTCTGCGGTGCGTCGATCCCGTCCACCACCAGCTCGCCGGATTTGTCCCGGTTTGTTGCTAGGACTATCCAGTACTATTTTGGCGGTCTCTCGGTTTAGGAACTCTCTCGAGGGATTTGGTTTCCAAATATTCAATCTTTTCCTTCCCCGTTTTTCGGAACTCAGTTTGCGCTCCGGGGCAGGGACAGGTCTCCAGACCTGTCCTCCAGAGGGCAGGCAGGAATGCCTGCCCCACTTTACCCCCATCGTCCATCCGATAAAACCGAGTCACTTCCAACTGTCGCGGCGCGGATACACCATTGCGCGAATCGAGTATCATAAAAGTTTGGCGCTGAGAATATCAGCAAGGAGTTCGTCCATCCGGAATACGATGAGCAGCACGGTGACGATTGCGGGCATACAGATGAGCATGGCGGCGCCGGTGCGCGGGAGCCATCTGGGCAACGTGCGCAAGGCCGAGGCGCTGGTGCGTCTGGCGGCGCGGCGCGGCGCGCGGATCATCTGTCTGCCGGAGCTTTATCGCACGCTCTACTTTCCGCAGGAGAAGTCCGCGAATAAAGCCGCGCTCGCGGAAACCATTCCGGGTGAGTCCACTGAAGTTTTTGCATCGCTGGCAAAGGAACTCGGCGTCAGCATCATTGTGCCGATCTATGAGCGTGCTTCGTTCGTTAAACGGGCAGGGGCGGGCCAAAGCGGATTGAAGGCCGCTGCGAAGGCTGGCGAGCAGCACCGCTACTTCAACTCGGCGGTGGTGTTTGACGAGCGCGGGCGGCGTCTGCCCACCTATCGCAAGATTCATATTCCTCACGATCCACTGTTCTACGAGAAGAATTATTTCGAGCCGGGCGACTCGGGCTACCGCGTATACAAAACAAAGGCCGCGACGTTTGCGGTGCTGATCTGCTACGACCAGTGGTTTCCCGAGGCCGCGCGGCAAGCCACGCTCCAGGGCGCGGAGATTATTTTCTATCCCACGGCCATCGGGCACGTGACGGGTTACAAGTCCGCCGACGGCGACTGGCACGACGCATGGGAGACCATCATGCGCGGGCACGCCATCGCCAACGGCACGCATGTCGTCGCGGTGAATCGCACGGGCAGGGAAGGCCCCGCAGGAAAAGGTCTGAGGTTCTGGGGACAATCGTTCGCCTGCGACAGCTTCGGCAAAGTGCTCAAGCGCGCCTCCGCCACCGACGATGAGATACTAATCGCCAAGTTGAATCTGGCGCACAATCAGCGCATCCGCAAAGGCTGGGGGTTCCTGCGCAATCGCCGGCCGGAGACGTATAAGAAGTAAGGAAGCAAGAAGGCAGGAGTTAGAAGATGCGTTGCGTGCTTGATTTTTGGAATTCGGAATCTGGAACTCGGAATTTGCTTGGGACTTTGGGTTTAAAATTGAGAGCTTCTCCCCCATCGGCATGACATCCACCAACAAACCATACCCAAAACCGAATTACACCATGCCCGCCGAGTGGGAGCCGCACGAGGCGGTGTGGCTTTCCTGGCCGCATGATCCCATTTCGTTTCCCTTTCTCGAAGAGGCGGAAGCCGAGTTTGCCGCATTCGTTGCGGAAGTATCCACCAGCGAACGCGTGGAGTTGCAGGTGCTGGATGACGCCATGCAGTCGCGCGTCGCGGGCCTGTTGCGTGAGCGCGGCGTGCCCGTGGGAAGTGACGCCGCGCGCATACGCTTCCACTGCGGCGACTACGCCGACATCTGGTTCCGCGATTACGGCCCCATCTTCGTGCGCGACAGCAACCGCGCGCAGCCGGGCACTCCATCACGGGCAACTCCGCTGCCCCCACTCTCAATGATCAAATGGATTTTCAATGCCTGGGGCGGGAAGTATGCGACGCTGCTCAAGGATGACCGCACGCCCTACCGCATGCGCGAGGCGCTGCGCCTGCCAATGCTCGAACCGGGCATCGTGATGGAGGGCGGATCAATCGAAGTCAACGGGAAGGGAACGCTCATCACCACCGAGCAGTGTCTGCTCAACCCCAACCGCAATCCCACGTTGAACAAAAGTGAGATTGAGCGGTATCTGCGCGACTATCTCGGAGTGCACCACTTCATCTGGCTGAAGGAAGGCATCGAGGGCGACGACACCGACGGACACATCGACGACATAGCCCGCTTCGTCAACGCGACGACTGTGGTCTGCGCGCTGACGTCGGACGCGAGCGACCCGGACCACGCGCCGCTGCAGAAGAATTTCGAGCTGCTCGCCGCCGCCACGGATCAGGATGGCAACAAGCTGACCGTCATCCCGCTGCCCACGCCCGGCTGGGTGGGCGATGAAGAAGGCCGCCTGCCCGCCAGCTACGCCAACTTCTACATCAGCAACAGCAAGGTCCTGGTACCCATCTTCGGCCAGCCCAACGACTCGAAGGCCGTCGAGGTCATCCAGTCACTTTTCCCCGGCCGCAAAACCGTCGGCCTGATGGCCAAGCACCTGGTCTACGGTCTAGGCACCTTCCACTGCATGAGCCAGCAGCAGCCCAGCGCTTGATTCGTGTTTCGCTTTGAGGATGTGTGCTCTATTCGATAATGAGCTGCGCCAGGCGCAAGCGCGAGAATTCGATCACCGGAGCGCCAGCCACTACGCTTTCGTAGGTTTTCCCGTCGCTGGTAGCGATGACCAGTCTCCACGCCACTCGATACGCGAACTGCTTATCGAGCCGTGAAAGTTGGTCGCGGCGGAGCTCCGCGGTGTGCGGCGGGATCAGGTAATGCAGGCGAAGGATCTCTCCATCGGCCTCGATCCGGTTGAATCCGGTGAACGTCGCTTTGCAGATGACTAGAAAAATCATGCCGCCGATGACGGCGGCGATTAGCATCGCCGTGATCCGCGAGACCGCGCCGAGGCTCAGGAACTCAGCTCGCCGCGTCTCGGGATGCGCCAGCAGCAAGTACACAACGTAGCCGATAGCGACTGCGATGGCGAGGAAAAATACAAGCGCCAGGAGCGTGCCCACGGCGCTGCCGATGTAGATGTTTTCGTTCAATCCTCTACCAACACATCTCGACTAGTTTGCCTGGTTAGGTGCTTTCCCAAACTCGGGAATTTCCTTTTTGAGTTCATCGACCAGACCCTTCATGACGGTCGCCCCCATTTTCTCTCCCCAACTACGGCCCACAGCAAATGATTCCATCATAACTGTCGGCATCTTGTCGAGCAAGGATTGTCCGCTGGGAGTTTGGTAGAACTCGATTGATGCCTGAACCTCTTCTTCTGTCAGATGTTTCTTATAAATTTTACCAATGTCGGAAATTAGCGTTTCGCCGTTGGCTCGGGCTGATTCGATAAATCGTATCCAGAATTCGTCCATTACTTTTTGCGCCACGGGACGATCCTTCTCGGGCAAGGTGGCAATTATAGGATCGAAGGATTGTTTCATCTGAAGAGAGAGCCCGTCCAACATCTGATCTAACATCCGGTCTGCCTTCGACACTTTTAGCATGGTGCGAATCTTTTCGTCGCTTGCCGGAGTGCCATCTTGCGCCCACAAAGAATCTTGGATCCCCATGGCAAACAGGGTCCAACTACACAACAGCATTGCTCGGAAACTCTTTCGCACATTCACCCCCTTCGGAAAGTCGCAATAATGAGTCCGTGTACCTCTGAATATGGAAAGATACTAGCACAATTAAATGATACCGGTTTGGCTAGGGAGTCTTTTGCTACGTCCACACTGGATGTTCGAAGAATTTACTCGTTGATCTTGAGCACCGCGAGGAAAGCTTCCTGCGGGATGTCGATGCGGCCGACGCGCTTCATGCGCTTCTTGCCTTCTTTTTGCTTTTCGAGCAGCTTGCGTTTGCGCGAGATGTCGCCGCCGTAGCATTTGGCGATCACGTTTTTGCGCAGGGCGTGGATGGTCTCGCGCGCCACGATCTTGGCGCCGATGGCCGCTTGCAACGCCACTTCAAACTGCTGGCGCGGGATGAGTTTGCGAAGTTTCTCGACGAAAATCTTGCCGCGCTCGTGCGCGAAATCGCGGTGGACGATCATGCTGAGCGCGTCGAGCGGCTCGCCGGCCACCATGATGTCGAGCTTCACCAGCGGCGCGGTCTGATAGCCCGCGAGGTGATAGTCAAATGAGGCGTAGCCGCGCGAGACCGTCTTCAGGCGGTCGTAGAAGTCGAGCACCACTTCGTTCAGCGGCAGATCGTAGGTCAGAATCACGCGCGTCGCCGAGAGATACTCAAACTTCTTCTGCGCGCCGCGCTTCTCCTCAAGCAGCGCCAGAATTCCGCCGAGATACGCTTCCTGCGTGATGATGGTCGCGGTGATGACCGGCTCTTCCACGCGCTCGATGTCCCCCGCCTCCGGAAACTTGGTGGGATTATCGACTTCGATCAGCGCGCCGCTTTTGTGGATCACGCGATAACGCACGCCGGGCGCGGTGGTGATGAGGTTCAGGTCGAACTCGCGCTCGAGCCGCTCCTGCACAATCTCCATGTGCAGCAGGCCGAGGAATCCGCAACGAAAACCGAAGCCCAGCGCGGCGGAGTTTTCCGCTTCGTAGAAAAGCGCGGAGTCGTTCAGGCGAAGCTTTTCAAGCGCGTCGCGCAGCGGGCCGTGGTTGTCGGCGTCCACTGGATACAGGCCCGCGAAGACCATCGGCTTAATTTCCTGAAAGCCGGGCAGGGGACCGGCGGCGGGACGAGCGTCTTCGGTAATGGTGTCGCCGGTCTGCGCGTCGGAGATTTTTTTGATGTTGGCGGCGATGCAACCGACCTCGCCCGCCGACAGCTCATCCACCGCCACTGCTTTGGGCGTGAAGATGCCCAGCGATTCGGCGACATACACCTGACCGTTCGACCAGAAACGAATCTTTGTGCCGCGCGTGAGCTTTCCTTCCATCACACGCACCAGCACCACGACGCCGCGATAGGGATCGAACCACGAATCGAAAATCAGCGCGCGCAGTGGAGCGTCCGCCGAACCCGTGGGCGCGGGGATGCGATGCACGATGGCCTCCAGCATCTCGTCAATGCCGATGCCGCTCTTGGCGCTGACCAGAATGGCGTCGGCGGGCGGCAGTCCGATGGCATGCTCGATCTGCTGCTTGGCCATCTCCGGCTCGGCGCTGGGCAGATCGATCTTGTTGATGACCGGAATCATCTCCAGATTATTTTCGAGCGCCAGAAACGCGTTGGCGATGGTCTGCGCCTCAACACCCTGCGAAGCATCCACCACCAGCAGCGCTCCTTCGCAGGCAGCGAGCGAGCGCGAGACTTCATACGAAAAATCGACGTGCCCCGGCGTGTCAATCAGATTGAGCTGATAGTCGTGGCCATCTTTCGAGTGATACATCAGGCGCACGGCATGGGCCTTGATGGTGATGCCGCGCTCGCGCTCCAGGTCCATCGAGTCGAGCACCTGCGCCATCATCTCGCGCTGCGCGAGCGCGCCAGTAACTTCCAGCAGCCGGTCGGCCAGCGTGGATTTGCCGTGGTCGATATGCGCGATGATCGAAAAATTGCGGATGTATTTGCTGTCCATGTATTCCTGGGTAAAGGGCTGACTATCCATGCTATCAGATCAGTTCAAAGTATGGAAAATTGGGGCGGCAACGCAGGGTTCATCTCTCCCCAAAATCACACCCTAACTTTCTCAAGCATGCCAAAATGCGCCGAAATGCGGATTTCGTGCGCTTCCGACTAATTGATTATTAAAATGTTATTTAGTAAACGTCAATTAAGATCAATCGCTTGACGCTAGTTGCATGGAGCGGTTGCGATTGCGAGGAAGATTAGGCGGTCAGCAGCGGCGGGCGGCGCTTATGCCATTCCGTCGCCTGCTCATAGGCATGGGCGAGTTGCAGGACAACCGCCTCCCCGCCATGTGGTCCGCTGATTTGGAGGCCAATAGGCAGGCCCGCGCTTGTGAAGCCGCATGGAATGGAAATGCTGGGAAGGCCATTGATGTTGAATGGAGTGCAATTCCGAAGGTCAAGCCGACGAGCAATCGCCAGTGGATCGTCTCCAGTAGCCTCCACAATTGTCCGGGACGGAATGGGAGTGGTTGGGGTTACTAAAGCGTCCACGGCTGCAAACGTCTTTCGGATATTTCGGCGCACTTGGTCTAGTTCACGGCGACCTTCGATATAGGCGCGAGCGGTAACCTTCGCGCCCATGCTGAGTCGCCCCCGAGTGTACGCCATATAAAGTTCCGGCGTTTTTTCCAGCGTTTCCGCATGGAACGCAAACGCTTCCGCGTCCGTTACTACTTGACTGGTACTTACAGGAACATCGATGTCCCGCAGGCTGCCAGTAAGTCGTCCTAGTACATCCAAAGCCTGCTTGACTGAGGCCTCGATTTCGGGATTCAGCCCCGCGTAGAAAAAGTCGCGAGGTACTCCCAGACGCAGAGAGGAAGTCTTGGCTCCTAATGCTGACGAGTAATTAGGCACGTCCATTTGTAGGCTGGTCGGCTCATCGGGATCGTTGCCAGCGATGGCCTGAAGCAGGATCGCTGCGTCGGCAACATGACGAGTCAACGGTCCGACATGATCCCGCGACCTAGAAAGGGGAATCGCCCCGCGAGTGCTGACCAGTCCGTAGGTCGGTTTCAGACCAACGATGGCACAACACGCGGCTGGACCACGAATAGAACCTCCTGTGTCTGATCCAAGCGCCCCAAAGCAAAGCTCGGCTGAAACGGCCGCAGCGGAGCCTCCGGACGAACCACCGGCCATATATTCCAACTGCCAAGGATTATGCACTGCGCCAAAATAACTAAACACGGAGGTGGAGCCATAGGCAAACTCGTGCATGTTTTGCTTGCCGAGAAACACTGCGCCCGCTGCCTTGAGTCGGCGCACGACTTCGGCGTCCTGAGTGGGAATGCGGTCCTTATACAATTCACTCGCCGCTGTCGTTTTTACTCCGGCAGTGTCGAATAAATCTTTCAACGCAATTGGTATCCCGTGTAGCGGCCCGCGCCATCTTCCGCGCTGGATTTCCGTTTCGGCGGCGCGAGCTTCCGCCAACGCCGAATCCGCTGTAATCGTGATGAAGGCATTCAGCGCGGGATTGTAGCGCTCGATTCTGGCCAGACACTCCCTGGTTAGCTCTACTGGAGAAACCTTCTTCTTCCGCAGCAGCTCGCTGGCCTCGCGAATACTCAACCGTGTAAGCTCACCGCTCATCGCTACTGTCGCAACAGACTGCCTCTGCGTCGTAACACTGGCTTCGGTTAGCCCAGCAGCAAGCAAGGGACCGGCCGCCCCCGCCGCGAGTGCACTTTTCAGAAATCCACGCCGTGATAATTCTTCTTGTAGGTGAGTCTTGCCGGGCATTGTATCACCAAAAACAAAAGTGAGGCGGGCATCGGCTGCCCGCCTCACTCAAGTTGCGTAATTGTTGTTAACGACTAGCTTCCGCCTAGCCGCCAGTTGAGACGCCGGCGCGGGGGACGCGGGTTTTCTTCAGGTCTTCGTACGTCGAGATGACTGCGCCTGCGGGTTTGTAGTTGTTTTCGTTGGCGTAGCCGCTGTTGACGAATACCGGCTTGCCGTCGAAGATGGTGATCATCGGCTGGATTTTGACGATGTCGTCTTCCGGCATGGTCATGTAATCCTGATCGAGCACCAGCAGGTCGGCGGTCTTGCCCTTCTCGATGCTGCCGAGCGTATCGCCCTTCAGCACGTACTCAGCGGCCCACTGCGTGATCATGCGCAGCGCGGTGGGACGGTCCACCTTCTCCTGCGGCGCCCAGACTTTTCCAGCGCGGTCCTTGCGGGTAACCGCGGCGCGGATGTCATCCCAAATGTACGATGCACTATCCGACTCCAGCACCACGCGGCCGCCGGCCTTCACCATGCTGTTTAGCGGCGAGGGCATAGTGTTGGCGATCTGCGTGCCATAGGCGCGCTCGATGTCCGACGATTCGTTCACCGAGAGCAGCACGTAACAACTCATGAAGACCTTCATGCGCCCGATGCGCGCGAAGTCCTTGGGGTTGACCATGTCGCAGTGATCCAGACCCCAGTTCTTGGTGGCCTCCGGACCATACTGTTTCTGAATGGCTTCCATGAAGTTCAGCATGTTGCCCTGGGCGCGGTCGCCGGCCACGTGGGTGTTGCCGAAGCGCACGCCGTCGCGTCCGCTGGCCATCACCCAATCGCGATAGTAATTCTTGGTGATGGGAGCTGAGCGCTTCGGGGAGCCGCGATACTCGATGTCGGTATGGCACTGCCCCACGGGAAACCAGCCATCAATTGGAGTGTAGGTGCCGGTGCGCTTCTGATCGGTGCAGGCGCGGCTGGTAACGCCGTCGATGGCCGTGGGGCCAACGCCGGTCAGCCAGATTTTATCCGTGCCTGTGCCGACCTTCGCGGCCATGGCTTTCAGCGCGCCGGGTTTGGAAACATCGGTGTTGCCGAAGGTCTCGATGTCGCCATAACCAATGCGCCAGTTCAGCTTGCCCTGCTTTTCGAGCAATTGGTAAGCGGCCAGCGTGTCCCTGGGCATGCGCGTCGAGATGGTGGTCATACCCATCGACAGGTGCTCATTCATGTTCTTCTCATAAAGCGGCGCGAGAATTTCCGCTTTGCGATCATAGGTGAAGGGCAGCACGATGCGGCTGGCCGGCGGCTCGAGGTGGCCGTCGGGCTGGCCGTTCGTCCCGATCCAGAAGCGGCCATTTTCCTTCACGAACTGGCCGTGATTCTTCATGACCCAATCGAGCGCCACGCGGTTCAGCAGGAAGCCGTTGAAGTCCGGGATGCCCAGCGACATCAGCACCGGATTGTCCGGCGTTACCTTGTGCAACTCGTCGGCGTTCAGTTCATCGTAGAGAATCTTGGCGTAGGTCGGTGATTGGTCATTGCCCATGCCCATAAAGGACACGCGGTTGTTCAGGTAAATCCACTCGCCTTTCTTGAAAGGATACTTGGCCATCACGCCGCGAACCTGGTTGAGCACATCTTCCTTGGTGCGCACCGCGGACCAGTCCACGGGATAGCGGCGCAGTTCGTGATCGTTCAGCTTGCCGCCGTAGGCACCTTCCGCCGCGCCGTACATGTGGCGATGGGTGTCAACCAATCCAGGGACCACGGTGCGTCCCTTCAGGTCGATTTTCTGCGTGTTGGCTCCAGCGGTGGCCAGCACGGCTTCATTGGTGCCGGTCAAGCTGATCTTGTTGCCGGTGATGGCAACGGCCTGCGCGATGGTGAAAGCGTTGTCCACCGTCAGCACCTTGCCATTGTGAAGAATCGTATCGGGCGCCTGCGCGCGGAGTATTGCCGGAACGGCAATGGCCGCCAACATCAGGGCCAGCAGTGTTGCAGTCTTGCGCATTGATTTTCCTCCTGCTCGAAGCAGTTCAAGTGATATCGCTTAACCAGAAACTGTCTTTTCCAGACGCCGTCGGCCCCCATCAGGCAAAAGGCCTGCGGGGCGAAACCATGTAAGCGGGCTGGATAGGGCAATTACCGGAATCTGGAGCATTCTAGCATAAAGCCGCTCGCCAGAAAGTTTATTATCCGGCGCGCCGGAGGCCTGGCGCTTATCGCGAACGGGCAACGTGCCATCCTCCATCAGGCTGGCCCCGGCAGATCGGGATCCAGCCTCTCGGCGGGGCGCAATTCCGGCGCGACCGCGCATCCGCTGACACGAGCCAAAATGCTGTGCAGTTGCCGCACGCCCTCGGTAAGCGCCGCAGGCCCCGGCTGAAGTATGTAGGTGGACTTGATCTCATACACGTGTCTAGCGCGCACGGCGCTGATGGCGCTCCAGCCGTGTCGCTCGCGAATAGCTTTCTTGTTCACCTTCGCGCCGCACCACGACGCGATGATCACCTGTGGATCGCGCTCGATGACCGCGTCGGGGTGAACTATGCGGTCCTTCGCCGCCTGCTGGCCGCGCAGTTCAGGAAACACCGGCGCACCGCCGGCGATCTCGATCAGCTCCTCGACCCAGCGGATGCCGCTGATGAGCGGATCTTTCCATTCCTCAAACAACACGCGGGGCCGCACGGGAAAGCGAGCGGCAGATGCGGCGATGGCGCGCAACTCGTCTTGCAATCGCTCGACCAGCGCCTCACCGTGCTCCGGCACTCCGGTGAGGCGCGCCAGCGTGAGGATCATCTCCAGAATTTCGGCCACGCTGCGCTGGTTGAAGCTGAAGACGTTCAGGCCGCGCTTCACCAACTCGCGTGTGATGTCCGCCTGCAAATCAGAAAAGGTGAGAATTAAATCGGGCCGCAGCTCGACGATCTTGTCGAACTTGGCGCTGATGAACGCCGAGACGCGCGGCTTGCGGCGCGCCTCGGGCGGCCGCATGGTGTAGCCCGACACGCCCACGATGCGCTCCTGCTGCCCCAGCAGATACAGCGCCTCGGTGGTCTCCTCCGTCAGGCAGATGATGCGGCGCGGATAGTCGGCGAGCTTCCGCGTGGCAAGCTCGCCGGTGAGGATCGATTGGCTCGCGGCGTTAATTGGAAACTCCTGCGGGAACAAGCTGGTGCTGTCAACGGCAATTAACGATTGTACTCTTCTATTTTATAGGCAGGCCGATGGCGCGGCAAAGCTCGGCGGCCAGCCACTCGGCGTGGCGCTTGTCGCGGATGCCGCTGGCCAGAGTGCGGTGCCGTCCGTAGATGAACGTGGCGCGCAGCGCGTAATAGGGCGTACCTTGCCGGCCGCTGGTCTGCATGTTGATGTGCAGGTCGATCTTGCTGATGTTCTCGTATGGAATTGCGCGGCGCCAGCCCAGCCCCAACACAGTGTGCAGCCTGCGCACCGCGCCGCCGCCAACCGTCAGCGTGGTAACACCGAGCCAGAGATCGCTGACCATAGCCACCAACAGCAACTCAAACAAGCCCGTCACCATGCGAAAGATCCACGGGAAGCCAAAATGAAATTGCAGCCACAAGGCTCCCGTCCAGATGGCGGTGAAGAAGGTTACGCCCAGCGCGAAGGACTGATTCCTTGCCGCCGCAAAGCGATACTCCGCGCCGTCAACGGCGGACGACACCGTGATTCCGGCGCGCGCCAGATCGGCGAGTGAAACTTCGGCTACCTGCGGCGCGCGGTCGGAGGCGAACACAGGCACGGCCTGGGCGGAATCGGCATAGACATCGGCTCGGGGATCATCATAAGTATCGGGGGGCGGCGCAGCGCCAGTCTTGAAAACGGGTATCTCGAAATCGTCCTGATAGTCGATGCCGTCGAGGCTGGCATCGGCGGTGAGCGACCAAAAGATGCCGTCCTCCTGCTCGCTCGTGACGGTGGTCACCAGCGCGTCGGCGGGCAGCGCGAAGCGCACCGGGATGGAGGCCTCGCCTCCGGCCAGCATCACTTCATTGGCAGTCAGACTGCGCTCCTCGCGCCAGAGGATGGTCTCGCTGGTGCTGCGATCTTTGCCGTGGCTGCTGGTGGTCCGGCCCAGGCAGGTCAGCCGCAGCATCACTCCCTGAGCTGGCGGAGTAGAGACTCGCGCATGAATGGTTCCCCCGACACGACCGCCAGGAACGGCCGGCAGCGGCGACATTTCCAGATATGTCGCCCCGAAGCGCCGCGCGCGCATGGTGGTCCGCGCGGCCCACACCAGCATGCCCACGCCGATGATGGGAAACAGCAACCCAATCAAGGCAACTGGGTTTCTCCTGGCTTCCTCCGGAATGAAAAACAACACCGGCGAACTGACCAGATTCCAGAAAATGGCGAAGAACCAGATGCCCGCCTGCGCCTTCTTCGTATGGCTGTTCACGCGGCCCTGCGCCCAATCATCGCGCCACATCCACGGCTGCTCCGGCGCACTCGCTTGCAGCTTTTCCTGCTCGGTGATCTTCTTTGCACCGAACAACCCTGCCCACCACATCAAAAGTCCCACGCCCACAAAGGCCACGCCCATGATGCCGGGTATGAAAACGTCTTTCGCCGCCCACGTCGGCTTCTCCAGATTTTGCATCATGGCGTAAAACGCGAACGACCCGCCCACCACGAAGGGCGCTCCGAAGAAGAACAAAAAGACTCGCGCGAACGTGCTCGACTTATTGTTCGGAATGATTGGTGCCATAGCCCCTCGTACGGATTATGCCACTGCGGGGCGGGAGAATGGCTCAATGCCATGAACTGTTATTTCTACGGTAATGGCCACAAAGACAAAACCCCCGCGCCAGGTGAGGAGCGGGGGCATGAACGAAAAGCAGATCCCTCGCCCTTTCGGGCGAGGGATGACAGCGATTGGGTTTACCCGCCGGTGGACGCGCCGGAGCGGGGTTTGCGTGTCTTCACCAGGTCTTCATAAGTAGTTACCAGCGCGCCGGCGGGTTTCAGGTTGTACTCCGTCGAGAAGCTGGGGTGGACGAAGATGAACTTGCCGTCGAACACCGTGGCTTGCGGGCGGATGCCGCCGATGTCGTCTTCGGGAATGGTCATGTAATCTTTGTCGAGGATCACCAGGTCGGCGGACTTGCCTTTCTCGATGGAACCGATCTGGTCGCCACGCAGGAAGTAGTCGGCGGCCCAACGCGTGATCATGCGCAACGCCGTCGGCCGGTCCACTTTGTCTTGCGCGCCCCAAACTTTCCCGGTGCGGTCCTTGCGGTTGACGGCGGCGCGGATGTCCTCCCAGAGGAACGAGTTCGAGTCGCTCTCGAGCACGACTTTCACTCCGGCCTTCAACATACTGTTCAGCGGCGACGGGAACGTGTTGGCGACCTGCGTGCCATAGGCGCGCTCCATATTGGTCGCGCCGTTCACTGACATCAACACGTAACAACTGACGGTTACTCCCACCTTGCCCATGCGCGCGAAGTCTTTGGGGTCGACCATGCCGCAGTGATCGAGCGCCCAGTTCTTGGTCGCATCCTTGCCGTACTGCGCCTGCAATTTTTCCATGAACGAGATCATGTTGGCGCTGGCGCGGTCGCCGGCCACGTGGGTATTGGCGAAGCGCACGCCGTCGCGGCCGCTGGCCATAATCCAATCGCCGAAATAATTCTTCTGGATGGGCGCCGCGCGCTTGGCCGCGCCGCGATATTCGATGTCGGTGTGGCACTGCCCGGTGGGGAACCAGCCGTCAATCGGCGTGAAGGTTCCAGTGCGTTTCTGATTGGTGCATTGCCGTGAGCTGGCGCCGTCAATCGCCGTGGGGCCCGCGCCGGTCATCCAGATTTTCTCGGTGCCCTTGCCGACCTGCGCCGCAAGCGACTTCAGGTTTTCCTTATCAAGATCCACATTGCCGAAGGATTCAATGACGCCGTAGCCGATGCGGTAGGTGAGCTTGCCCTCCGCCTCCAGCTTGCGATAGGCGGCCAGCGCATCCTTGGGCATGCGCGAAGAGATGGACGTCAAGCCCATGCTGGAGGCCTCGGCCATGTCGCGCTTGTAGATTTCGCCGAGCACATCGGCCGCGCGGTCATACGTGAGCGGCAGAATGATGCGGCTGGCGGGCGGCTCGAGATGGCCGTCGGGCTGGCCGTTAGTCCCGATCCAGAAGCGGCCGTTCTTACGGATGTAGTCGCCGTGATTGGTCATCACCCAGTCGAGCGCCTTGCGGTTCAGCAGGAAGCCATTGAAGTCCGGGATGCCCAGCGACATGATGACCGGATTGTCGGGCGTTACCTTGGACAGATCGTCTGCGTTCAGTTCGTCATAAAGAATCTGCGCCAGCGCGATGGGCGATGCGTCGTTGCTCATGAACGAGACGCCGTTGACCATATAAATCCATTCGCCGGGCTTGAACTTGTAGCGCGCCATCAAGTTGCTCACCTGATTGAGCACATCCTGCTTGGTGCGCACCCCGGTCCAGTCAACAGGGAAACGCCGCAGTTGCTCCGAGGTGTGGTAGCCGCCGTAAGCGCCTTCCGCGTAAGCATACATGTGGCGGTGGGTATCGACCAGTCCCGGCGTAACCGTGCGGCCCTTCAGGTCAATCTTCTGGGTGTTGGCACCGGCGGTGGCCAGCACCGCTTCGTTTGTTCCGGTCATGGTGAACTTGTTGCCAGTAATGGAAACCGCTTGCACCGTGGAAAAACTGTTATCCACGGTGAGAATCTTGCCGTTGTGCAGGATCATGTCCGGCGTCTGCGCGTGCATCTGCGGCGCAAACCACAGGACGCCGGCAGCGGCCACGCTGAGCCACATGATGAGCCCTGCAAATAATCCAGTCCGAAGTTTCATAGCTTTCCTCTCCTTCACGCAATTGATTGCCAACCAGTTTGTAAGAAATTCCGGCGGCGCGGGCCTGACGCTTCAGCCAGGCCGGCGCCGCATGGTGATTCGTTAAAATGCAAAGCGCACGCCGAGTTGCATCTGGCGCGATTGCGTGGACTCGCGCGTGGCGGTAATCTTGCCCGCCGTTCCACGCACCGCTCCGTTTTGGTCAAATAGATTTGTGTCGGGGTCTGAGAAATTCGGATGGTTACCGAGATTAAACAGTTCCACGCGCAACTCCAAACTCGATGTTTCGCTCAGCCTGGAGAGAGCTGTCGTCTTGGAAAAGCTGACGTCGAGGTTGACGATGCCCGGCCCAATCAGCGTATTGGGCCCGACGCTGCCCAGCACATAACGCTCCGGGTCGGTAACGGGCCGTACGGCGCGCGACTGGAACTGCGAAAGGTCCACATAAGTATCCGGGTTTCCCGTGGCCGCGTTGAGATTCCCGCCGACGATGGCCTCGACACTCGGGCCGTCCACAAAAACCATCTGCGCGGTGCCGATTCGCGGCCGGTCGGCAATGATGCTGTTGGGGCTTCCCGTATTCATGCGCACGATGCTGGAGACGCTCCAACCGCCAAGAATCGCTCCGGCTGCTCCGGAGAGACTGCTGCCCGGCAGATCCCATACCACGTTGCCGTTCAGACTGTGGCGAATGTCAAAGGCTGACAAGGCCACTTCCTTCCCAGTGCGATACGGCTGACGGTCATTGGTGTAATCGCCGGAGCCGAGGAACGCCGAGCCGTCATCGATGGAGCGCGCCCAGGTGTAAGAAGTGGTGAACTGGAACGAATCACTGAAGCGCTTGTTGAGCGACATGCGCAGGCCGTGGTAGTCCGACGTGCCGTCATAGATGCGCCATCGGAAGCGGTTGAAGAACGGATTGTTGGCCAACTGAAAGCGCTGCACGCCGCTGCCGGGAGTAGGCTCGGTGAGTATGTAGGTGCGTCCGTTGCGCACTTCGGCGGGAGTGGTGTTCAACTGTAGATTGCCGCGCATCAAATGAGTGGACCGCGTCCCGGTGTAGCCGATGTTGATGGTGGTGTCCTTCGCCAACTGCTGATTGATATCGAAGTTCCACTTATACACGGCTGGCTGCGCGCTGTAATATTCAATGCCGTCCACCTGCGGACCGGCGCGCTCGCCCTGTCCGAGCAATAACCCCTTTTGCGAAAAGAACATGTTGGGAAAGTCGATCACCGCCTGACCCGGACCCGAGAAAGCCTCCGAAACGGCGTAGTACGGAAACACGCGGTTGCCGGGCACCAGCCAGTACATGGCCAGCAGTTGATCGTGGAACACACCCACGCCCCCGCGTACGGAAGTCTTGCCGCCGCCAAACACATCCCACGCAAAACCCACACGAGGAGCGATGTTTTTCAACGAAGGATTTTCAAACATCGGGCCGGGGTTCGTTTGCGCGGGAGTTACCACAGCCAGATTCGCCGGCGTGATGTCGCGGATGGTGGCCGAACGTCCGTAGCGCTCCACAGGCACGGTGATAAATTCATAGCGCACACCCATGTTGAAGGTGAGGCCCTGACGAAGTTGAAAATCGTCCTGCAGATACAATCCGGCAAGATTCTGTTTCCAACTGCGGTGCGACTGGGAACCGGGCCGCGTGAAGGTAACGTTGGACACGGTGTTGCTTAGGAAATCATTGGCGTTGGCAAAAGTGAATGTCCCCGCGCTATGGAAATCGGAGCGCATGTTGTAAAGGATCGTCTCCCATTGCGCGCCAAACCGGAATGAATTGCGGCCCGCGGTCAATGACAAGTCCTCCTTCATCTGCCAGGTGGTCTGCTTGTTATAACGAGGATTAGTGTTCGAGCCGCCCCACGTGGTGAATCCGCCGGTGATGCCGATGTTGCCGGGAACATCCTCCACGTCCGAGAAACTGAACTTGGGATAATTGAACCCGGCGATCTTATCGTCGGCAGCGCCAAAATCCGTGCGATTCACCGAAAGATGCGTGCGGCCAAGCATGGCTGGAGAGAAGATATGCGTCTCTTCGATGGTCGTGAAATAGTTCTTGCTGTTCGAGAGCTGCGACGTGGTCATGCGGAAATCTTCGCGGTCTGACCTGTCATGATTGAAGCGCACGAAAAGCGAGTCGGCATCGGAGAAGCGATGATCCACGCGGCCTGTTACAAAATCCTGCGTGGTGGGACGCGGAATGCCTACAATGCGCAACGCCTGATCGGCGTTGGTGGCCAGGGCGGCATCGGTGGGAACCGGCCAGGCGTCGAGATAAGGCCGGATGGCGGGGTTCGCGGCGCGCGCCCGCATGGCCAGGCTGGGAACCGTATAGGTTTCCGTGATGCCCTTGTCTTCGCGAAGACCTTCATAGCTGGTGAAGAAGAACGTCCGATCCGATACGAGGGGTCCGCCGAGCGAGCCGCCGAACTGATTGCGACGGAACTCCGGCCTGCCGTTGATGTTTTTGTTGTCCTCCCAGCGCGGAGCGTCAAGATTGTCGTTGCGCAAAAACTCGAACAGCGATCCGTGATATTCGTTTGTGCCCGACTTGGTTACCGCGCTGATTACGCCGCCGGTGTGGCGACCGTACTCGGCGTCGTAGGCGTTAGTGATGACCTTGAATTCGCGCACCGTCTCGATGCCGGCCATGGTGCCAGCTACGCTGCCGGAAGTTCCCGAGGCGTCATTGATATCCGCGCCGTCGAGCAGAAAGCTGTTCGACGTGTAGCGCGTCCCCGCAATAGAGAGTTTCTTGCCGAAACCGAAGATGGAACCGGTGCCGCCGGTTTCGCTCAGCACCGCGCCGGCCTGCAGCGGGACTAATTCAATGAAGCTGCGCGCGTTCAGCGGGATGTCGCGAATCTGCTGCGAATCGACCACCCCGCCGACAGAGGCCGAGGTTGTCTCGATCAGTGGCGCTTCGCCGGTTACCGTTACTTGCTCGGATACATCGCCGACGTTCATGGTCAGGTCCACCACGGCTTCGCGGCCCACGGTAAGCGTGATGCCCTGGCGCACCGCGCGTTGGAAGCCGGCCAACTCGGCTTGAACTTCATAGCTGCCCACGTTCAGCGCCGGGACGCGGTACTCGCCGCGGGCACCGGTAACGGACGCGCGCGTGATGCCCGTCTCGACATTGCGGATGTTGATGCTGACGCCGGGCAGCACCGCTCCGGTCTGATCCTTCACCGTGCCCAGGATGGTGCCCGTGGTGCTTTGCGCCCAAAGCGCCGCTGGGAGGACGAGTGCCGCGAGCGTTATCGCCAAACCCAGCGACAGATATCTGCTCAACCGATTTGAGTTGTTGATGCCTTGCTTGCTGAAATTCATGGACATCCCTCCTTGGGATCGGTGGTTGGCCTGCCAGCTGAAAGCCACGGCACAAGCACCGGATGCAAATACGCGCCAAGTCTTTGTATTCATTAGTTGGGCGGATTATGGCAGCGCACCTGGTTGATGTCAATCGGGAAAATTGGCGGCGGAAATTGCGCGGCATCAACAGGAGCAGGGCATGAGATGGGCGATACCGCCCATCAAACACAACCCAGCCCTTCTTCCCATCCCGCAGGATAGAAGAAGGGCCGGGAAATAAGCAGCGCAGAGTTGAGCCTTTAGAACACCATGCGCAGTGAAAGCTGCATCTGGCGTGAGTTGCCGCGGGAATCGGCGATGATGCCGGCATTGACGTTCGGCTCGCCGCGGTTGTTGAACAGCGCGATGCCGGGGAGTCCCAGCCGGGTGTGATTCGGAGCGTTGAACAGTTCAAAGCGGAACTCCATCTTGCCCTGTTCGCCCAGCATCGGCATCGCCGTATCCTTGCGCAGGGAGAGGTCCAGATTGAAGTTGCCGGGAACCGTGATGACGTTTCTTCCGATGTTGCCGATGGCCACCAGCCCGCCCGCCGCGCCATTCCTTCCCGCACCTGGATAGTTAAGCGGAGCCGAACCATTCTGGAACGTCCCCGGCCAAGCCAAGTCCGCTGGATTGATGTACTGGGTGCGGCTGCCGGGATTGATCTCCAGGCGGGTAACGCCCGGGGCCAGGTTCACGGTGCTGCCGGCCACATAGGTGATCACATTGGTGACACAGCCCGCGGTTCGTTGCGCGGCCGTACATGTGGTGGTCCCGCCGTTGTTGGTCAAGGCTCCCGTGCCCAGGCGGTTCAAAGCGGATCGCGTGGCGCTCGGCGTTACCGGATTGCCGCTAAAGGCGCGCAGCACGCCGCCGAGGTTCCATCCGCCCAGGATTTTCCCCGCAATGCCGGACATATCCTTGCCGGGCAATTCGTATTGGAAGTTGGTGCTCCAGCTATGGCTGACGTCGAATGCCGAGCGCCCCTTCCAGTGTTGTCTGCGGACGCCCAGCGTGTCCGTGCCGCCGAAGTCCGAACCACCAGAGAAGGTGGAGCTGTCATCCAGCGACTTCGAGAAGGTGTACGAACTCCCCACTTGAAATCCTCGGCTGAAGCGCTTGGAGACGGTCACCAGCAGCGCGTTATACCAGGAAGTTCCGTCGCTCATGCGCCAGCGCATGCGGTCCCAATTGGGGTTGGGCAGAGGCTGCTCCACGAAGATAAACTGGCCGCCCAGCGCGGGCACCTCATTCACCGGAGTAGTGTTTAAGAGCATGTTCCCGCGCGTGTTGTGGACCCCGCGCGTTCCCGCGTAGCCCACTTCTAAAGTGGTATCGGCGAACAATTGCTGCTGGATGGTTGCGCTGAACTTGTACACCGTCGGCTGATCGATATTCCACTGGAATCCATCGGCCTGCGGCAAGCCGCCACCCTTGGTTAAGAGGGCATTCTGGCTTTGGTAGGCGTCGGGGAACGAGATCGGCACGCCGGTGGCTTCCCGGAAGGTGGCCTGGCTCAACACCGCGGCTGAGTAGAACGGCGCCAGGCGAACTCCTCCGGTCTGGAACAGGCCCTGGGTGAGCTGTTCATGAAAAATTCCGCCGCCTGCGCGGATGGCGGTCTTGCCGCTGGCAAATGGCGTCCAAGCCGCGCCCACGCGAGGGGCAAAGTTTTTCAACGACGGATTCAGGAAGAAAGGATCCCCGACATCCGTTTGCTCCGGCTTCACGCTATAAAAGTAGGCTTCGTCGAGACGGCGAATCTGCGACACTTTGCCGTTCACTTCCCACGGCGTGGTGATGAACTCGTAGCGCAGGCCCACGTTGAGGGTCAGCCCGGGCCGCAGGCTGATGTCATCCTGAAGGTACATCCCCATTAGGTTCATCCGCCAGCCGCGATTGTTGTCCGAGCCCGGCGCGGTGGTGCTGAAGGTATTCACGTTGGCAATGATGAATTCATCAATGGAGCTGAAATTGAAGCTGCCGCCGGAGAAAAAGTCCGAGCGCTGGTTGAACTGGTTCCGCTGGAAACTGCCGCCGAACTTTAGGCTGTGGCGGCCAACGCTATAGGTGATCCCCTCCTGAAACTGGAACGTATTCAGATTATGCACCTTGGGATTCGTGCTGTCTCCGCCCGTGGAGGTAATCAGGCCGGGAACCACGGCACCGGGGACGTCATTGCCGGTGAAACTGTTGGTGAAGCCAGCACACGTCGCGCAGGCCAGCAACTCGTAATCTGCCAGTCCCAGCGACTTCAAACTGACATCCTTCAGGCCCATGGGGGTGCGCACAAACGAGAAATGGGTGCGGCCCAGCAGCGTGGGCGAGAAAATGTGCGTCTCTTCCAGCGTGATATAGCGATTGTGGGTGCTGGAAATCTCCGCTGTTTCAAAACCGGGATCTGTAACGTCCGCGATGTCCTGCGTGTAGCGGAAGAAGAAGCTGTCGTCGTCGGAAAGGCGCACGTCGCCGCGGCCAGTGACGAAATCCTGATTGGTGATGCGCGATTCCGCGCGGGTGAAGATGCCGGTTCCGTTGGCCGACCAGAACGGATTGCCCGCGAAGCAGTTCGCCGAGCAGGGAGTATTGGCTGCGGGATACAAGTTCATGAATGGCAGCGTCCGGGGATTTACCACGCCGGTTAAGGGGGCGGTCAAAGCGGTGGGCACCTGCGCGCCGGCTGCGTTGTAGCAATTGTAGCTGGCCCGGACCACGTTGGGGCTGGCGCCGGAAGTTACCGGGACGCAGCCTTGACGAAGCTCCGGTCCCGGCATTACATATTCACCCGGGGCGCCCACCGATTCGCGCAGCGCTTCATAGCTGCCGAAGAAGAAGATGGAGTTCTTCTTTACCGGGCCGCCAATCGATCCGCCATATTGATTGCGGCGGTAAGGCGGCTTTTTGCCGGCGGTCAGGCGGTTGTCGTCGAAATCCGGGGCGTCCAGCACGTCGTTGCGGAAGAACTCAAATAGCGAGCCGTGCAAAGTGTTGGTCCCGGACTTGGTAACCGCGCTGACCACCCCGCCCACATGGTTCCCGTACTCGGCGTCGAAGGCGTTGGTGATGATCTTGAATTCGCGCACCGTTTCCACGCCCGCCAGGGTGCCGGCGGCGCTGCCCGCGCTGCCCGCCATGTCATTCACGTTGGCGCCATCGAGCAGGAATGCATTGCCGTTATAACGCGTGCCGCTGATGGAGACCTTCACGCCAAAACCCTTCGAGGCGCTGCGCTCGGCTGATTCCGAATACACGGCGCCGGCCTGCAGGGGCACCAGCTCGATGAAGCTGCGGGCGTTCAAAGGAATTTCGCGCATCTGCTTGGGATCGATCAAGCCGCTGACGGTCGCCGTGGTCGTCTCAATCATCGGCGCTTCGCCGGTAACCGTTACTTGCTCGGAGACGTTGCCGACCGAGAGCGTGAAGTCCACCACGGCCTCGCGGCCAATGGACAGCGTGATGCCGCTGCGCAACCTGGACTGGAAGCCGGTCATGGTGGCCTGCACGGTGTAACTTCCCACGGTCATCGCGGCGAGGCGGAATTCGCCGCGCGCCCCCGCCGCGGTTACGCGGGCGATGCCGGTCTCCGTGTTGGTCGCGGTTACTTCCGCGCCGGGCAGCACCGCTCCGGATTGATCCTTCACCGTGCCCAAAATCGTGGCCGTGGTCTGCGCCCACAGCGAGCTACTCATACTCAGCGGGCCCAGCGGGCCCAGCGCGCCCAGCGCGATGGCTCCCAGCAAAACTGCTGCCGCGAGGCGAGACCCATACCGACTTAATACTGTGATCGATCCTTGCATAGACACCTCCACCTTTTCAGACTGCGCGCCTGAGCGGTTCGTTGTGAGATCGAGTTATAAGCAACTGAGGGCCGTCCATCGGTATTCACCCGGACGCGTCCAACCCAACTGCGCGGATTATGGCAGCGCCAGCCGGTGGTGTCAATCTATAAATAGGTCGATAAAAAGAGGCAGGAAAAAGGGCACGGCGGCCCGTGCCTTGGGGCATACATTGCTTGGATGAGCCCCGGCGCGCTTTATCAGTACCGTGGCTTTTGCCGTTTCTGTACACTTGACGTACCGCGTATTATGTGATTATATTTGAAGCGTGATTCGGAGCTTCAGCGACAGGAAAACAGAACGGTTTGCTGATGGCGACCGCGTCCCGGCATTTGACGGATTCAAGCATCAGGCGGAGAAACGCCTGCGCGTTCTGGAAGCCGCCCCGTCTCTCCGCAGCCTGGCGCAATTGCCGAGCAATCGCCTGGAAGCCTTGTCCGGCGACAGAAAAGGACAGTACAGCATACGCATCAACAGCCAGTGGCGCATCTGCTTTGCCTGGCCTGCGGGTGCGGACGGAGCTGAAGACGTTGCAATAGTGGATTACCACTAGAAGGGGAAACTACATTATGGCTCGCACGCCGATCCACCCTGGCGAAATTCTCGCCGACGAATTGCAGGAGATGGAAATCTCCGCAGCGCAGCTCGCCCGCACCATCGAGGTGCCGCCGAACCGCATCTCGCAGATCATCGCGGGCAAACGCGCGATCAGCGCCGACACCGCCTTGCGCCTGGCCCGCCATTTCCGCATGGAAGCCGATTTCTGGATGAACCTGCAAAAGATCTACGACTTGGACCTCGCCCGCCAGCAACTGGGCGCCGCCATCAAGCACATCCCCCAGCGGCCCGCCACACCGCTGCACGAATCTGCATAGCACACTCCTGCGGGAGCAATCTTCAATTGAGTTTTTCGCGTTCGACGGCATCGAGAAATTCAATAATGGATTCGCGGCTCATGCTCTTTGCCGGCACTAGGATGGTCTGTCCGCCGTTGGAGGCAATGGATATGGCGGCCTGACGGGTGAGGAAATAGGCGATTGCCATGACAACCGCCGCGCCAAAGAATACCCACTTCGCGTCGCCTTGCTGAGAGAAGCAGCCAATGACCGCGGCGGCGGCGAGTACCAGCAAAAGGGGATACGATTTTGTCACAAGGCCGCACGAGGCAACTGAATCGAGGGTGATGCTGATGAAATTAGAACTCCCCAAACTAGCGGAATCGTAGCGGATGCGTTTAGTCGTGAGCGTCAGGATATCATTGTCGGAGCTTGTTACGACTTGCTCGCCGGGCAGTAGAGAGATTGTCTTAATCATTACAGTTGCCCCTGCTTAGCTTGGATTCCAGCCATAGCGAGCAAAACACTCACTGTGGCTTCCCGTGCTTCCCATTACACAAACTTTGCAACCGGTTTAGCGCCTAGCCGCCCATGCCGCCGACGTTGGCGCGCGGCTGGCGCGACTTCACCATGTCCTCATAGGATGAGACCACGGCGCCCGCGGGGCGAAGATTATATTCGGTGGCGAAGTGCTTGTGCACGTAGACGATCTTGCCGTCCATCACCGTTACTTGCGGGGCGATGGTGGCGATGTCGTCCTCGGGCATGGTCAGATAATCCTTGTCGAGAACGACCATATCCGCGTACTTGCCCTTTTCGATCGTGCCGATCTTGTCGCCCTTCAGGACGTACTCGGCAGCCCAGTTGGTCAACATGCGCAGGGCCGTAGGGCGATCAACTTTCTCCTGCGGTGCCCACACCTTGCCGTTGCGATCCTTGCGCGTAACTGCGGCGCGCAGGTCGTCCCACAGATAAGAGTTGGAGTCGCTCTCCAGCACTACGCGCGCGCCAGCCTTCACCATGCTGGCGAGCGGCGACGGGAAAGTGTTGGCGACCTGCGTGCCGTATGCGGTCTCGATGTTGCCGGAGTTGTTCACCGAGCGCAGCACGTAACAGCTCACGGTGATCTTCAGTTTGGCCAGGCGCGGGAAGTCGCGCGGATTGACCATGTCGCAATGATCGAACGCCCAGTCCTTCGTCGCGTTGGGACCATACTGCTGCTGTATCTGTTCAACGGCGTTAAGCAGCAGGCCGGTGCCGCGATCGCCCGCGACGTGAACGTTGGCAAAGCGCACGCCATCGCGTCCGCTGGCCATCACCCAGTTGCGATAGTAATTCTCCGAGATGGCCGAGGAGCGTTTCGGCGAGCCGCGATACTCGGCGTCCATGTGGCACTGGCCGACGGGGAACCAGCTATCGATGGCGGTGTACGTTCCGGTGCGTTTTTGGTCGGTGCAGGCGCGGCTGGTAACGCCGTCAACGGCGGTGGGGCCGACGCCGGTGATCCATACCTTGTCGGTGCCGGTGCCAATCTGCGCCGCGTATTCCTTCATCACCGCAGGGGTCAGCGGCTTGCCGTTGCCGAAGGCTTCGATGACGCCCACGCCGATGCGCCAGTGGAGTTTCCCCTGGCTCTCCAGCAATTTGTAGGCGGCCTTGGAATCGTTGGGCATGCGCGTGGCGATGGCGGTCATGCCCATGGCCAGGTTCTCGTACATGTTCTTCTCGTACATGATGGCCAGTTGCGCCGGGTTGCGGTCATATGTGAAAGGCAGCACCAGGCGGCTGGCGGGCGGCTCCAGATGCCCGTCGGGACGCCCGGCCTGATCGATCCAGAAGCGCCCGTTCTTCTTCACGAAGTCGGCGTGATTGGTCATCACCCAATCCATCGCCACTTTGTTCAGCAGGAAGCCGTTGAAGTCCGGGATGCCGAGGGAGAGTAGCACGGGATTGTTGGGCGTTACTTTGTCCAGCTCCCACTGGTTCAACTGATCGTAGAGAATCTTGGCGTGCTCGAGTGGAGTCAGCACGCTCTGGCGCTGGTTGCCACCTTCGTTGCCGCTCTCGCCGCCGCCGCCGGTGAACTGCACATTGTTGGTGAAGTAAACCCAGCGACCCGGGGCAAATTTGTGTTTCTCCATCAGGCCTTTGATCTGCGCCAGCACGTCGTCCTTGGTCTTCACGCCGCGCCAGTCAATCAGGAAGCGGTGATGATCTTCAATGGGGATCATGCCGCCATAAGTGGATTCCGCCGCGCCATACATATGACGATGCGTGTCGACCAGGCCGGGGATCATGGTGCGTCCCTTCAGGTCAATCTTCTGCGTGCTCGGACCAGCGGTTGCCAGCACGGCATCGTTGGCGCCGACGGCGGAAATTTTGTTGCCGGTAACGGCGACTGCCTGCGCCGTGGAGAAGCTGCTGTCCACGGTCAGAATCTTGCCATTGTGAAAAATCAGTTCAGGCGCTTGTGCGTGCAGACTGGCCGCAAAGCCGATAGACACCACTCCCGCAAGCAATCGAGATGCGCTTTTCAGAAAGCTCTTCTTGCTCATTCCATGCATGGTTTTTCCTCCCGCTGAATGCCAGATATTCCGAGGACCGCTCACGGAGTCTTTATCCGCTTCCATCTGCCTGAGTGTTTAGGCGGCCAGCATACCTGAATTTTGGGTGTGGGAGGAGAAAAAAGAAAAAGAGGTGAATCGACAAATGTCAGATTCACCTCTTGATGATATTGCTGGATTTCAGTTAAGCCGCTGCGAGGAACTCAGGCAAAGTCAGTTCCAGCGCTAGCTAGTTCTGGCCAGCGGCGCGGCGTTCCTGGCAGGACACGCAGTAATGCGCCCAGGGAAGCGCCTCAAGACGCTTGCGCGAGATCGGCAGCATGCAATCCTGGCAGGTGCCGTAGGTACCTTCGCGCATCCGCGCCAAGGCTCCGTCAATCTCTTTCAATTGAGCCATGTCCACCGTGTTTTTCTGCAAGAAGACCCACTCTTCATGGCTCTTCTCGGCCCAGTCGGCCGAATCATAGGGATCTTCCTGAATGGCCAGCACGGCGCTGGCGGACGAAGTTCCCATGTGGCTGCGCAACTCCTGGGACTTATCCTCAAGAATCTGCTTGAACTGCTTCAGGTTTCCACCGCTGGTGTTGTTCTTAGAACGAGTACTTGCACTAGGCATTTTATTTTCTCCTTGAACTCTCTGCCCATCTCGGGCCGCTCATTTCGCTATATGATTCTTTCCGAATTCCACTTTCCTAATTACGCTACTTCCAACCGCTAGTCCGGACCACCGGTCCCCCGTTGGTCCCCTTGCTAAACTCTTCCAGCTTCCATTCGCCCTATTCGCTGCCAAGCTGAGGCATAAGTTTCAGCAATTTTAGTTCCAAACTCCGTCTGACTCGTACGTCGGGTTAGAAGCCCCCTCATTCAGATTGGTTGTCTGCCATAGACCCACCATAAACCCAATTGAGGAGATGTATCGTAACCCTTATCGACCGATCTTGTCAATCCTTTAAGTGCTTCGTTTCTTGAATCAAGTAATTGATTTGGTTCAGCTTGGTGTGGATTTTTCCCGCATGTTCAGGTAGTGGAAGTGGTACTCCAACTCCCTATAGGCACTTGGTGGCACAATAACGAATTAGAGTACTCCCCCAAGATCCAAGGTAGGGAGATTCTGGCTAGCTGACCCACGTTTGCTGGACAACAATTGTCCGGATGCGCGCAGATTGTCTAGCGGTGTGCGGGAAATTCCGCA
>CAMBEY010000001.1 GCA_945865705.1 Candidatus Sulfopaludibacter sp. SbA3 | reverse complement strand
CATGGAGAACAGCAAAAAAGGAAGCGCGAACAACGCCAGCGTCAGGGAGACCAGTGAGTTGCGATCCGCCTGCGAGAGTCCCAGCCCCAGCACAAAAAAAGTTACCAGCGTGCGGAAGGAGAGATCGTTGAATGCTTCCTGAAACGCGGCGGCAAACAAACTCCAGAACCCACGTTTCTGGTAGACGATGGGATCACCTGTCGGCGCGTTGGAAGTGGTGTTGGGGTTATTGCCAGAGGAAGATGATGACATGCAAACCCGCGTTCGCAACTGCCTGTCTACTTTAAGAACCAGAGTATATCAGTGCTCCAGAAGAGCAACAAGAGCACGCCGATCCAGCCGTTGGTGGTGAAGAACGCGGCGTCCAACTTTGAAAGATCGTCCGCTTTCACTAAGCTGTGCTCATAGACTAGCAGTGCTCCAACCACGCCGAGTCCCAGAAAACTGAGCCAGCCAAGTTGTGAAATCCAGGCCAGCCAGATCAGCAACCCCAGCATCAGGATGTGAAATAAGATGGCGACATGAAGCGAACGCGCAATCCCCCAGCGTTGCGGAATACTGTGCAGTCCGGTGCGCCGATCAAAGTCGATATCCTGGCAGGCGTAGAGCACGTCAAAGCCTGCCGTCCACAGCGTTACCGCGCCGGTGAGCAGAAGTATCTCCCCGTCCAGCGTGCCGCGCACGGCGATCCAGGCGGCGGCGGGCGCGATGCCCAGGCAGAACCCGAGTACGAGGTGCGACAGGAAAGTGAAGCGCTTGGTGTAGGAGTATGCGAATAAAATGACCAGGGCCAAGGGAGAAAGTAACAATGCCAATCGATTCAGTCGCGCCGCGGCGAGGACCAGGACCGCCGAAGAAATCACGGCGAACCCGGCGACGTACGCTACGCTCAGTTGTCCGGCGGGCAGCGCGCGACCGGCGGTGCGTGGATTGGCGGCGTCAATGCGGCGGTCTACAAGGCGGTTGAAACTCATCGCCGCCGAGCGCGCGCCGATCATGGCGACGATAATCCACAAGAGCTGATGGCCCGTGGGCCATCCGCGCGCGGCGAGCAGTCCGCCGATCAGCGCAAACGGCAGCGCGAAGATGGAGTGTTCCACCTTGATCATCTCCAGAGTGACGCGAAAATTGCGCCAACCGGACAGGGGCCGGACCGAAGAGGAGTCTGGTGATCTGGATTGCATAGTCATCGTATAGTCTGGGCCATCCCGCCGGGCGCGGCCCGTGTACAATCAACCCTGGGCCTGGCAAAGCGGGTGCCTGACAATTTGGGTGCCTGGCGCGGCGGAACTTTATTATACGGTATCGGGGCAATTCAGATGACGGAACGTCAGATTCTCAAACTGCTCGAGGATGTGCGCAGCGGCAAGCTCACTCCGCTGCGTGCCGCCGCCAAGCTAAAGCATCTGCCGTTCGAAGACCTTGATTTCGCCAAAATCGATCATCATCGCATGTTGCGACAGGGCATGACCGAGACGGTCTACGGAGCGGGGAAGACGCCGGAACAGATCGAGCGTATTGTGCGGCAAATGATGAAGCGCTCGCCAAACGTGCTGGTAACGCGTGCCAGCGCGGTGGCGGCCGCACGCTTGAAACGTATGACGAAGCTCGCCGTTTTCCACCCGCTCTCCGGCTGCATCGCCATTCATCGCGATCACGAGTTGCACGGCAAGGGAAAAATTCTGGTGGTCTCGGCGGGATCGTCGGATATTCCTGTGGCGGAGGAGGCGGTCATCACGGCGGAACTGCTGGGCAATGAAGTCGCCCATATCTACGACGTGGGCGTGGCGGGGATTCATCGGCTGTTCCACCACCACGAGCAACTTACCGCGGCGCGCGTGATCATTTGCGCGGCGGGAATGGAGGGCGCGCTGCCCAGCGTGGTCGCCGGATTAGTCGCCGCTCCGGTGATCGCCGTGCCCACCAGCATCGGTTACGGGGCCAGCTTCGGCGGCGTAACCGCGCTGCTCGGTATGTTGAATAGCTGCTCGAGCAACGTGGCCGTGGTTAACATCGACAACGGCTTCGGCGCCGGCTGCCTGGCCGCGCTCATCAACAGACTGTAGTCAAAAGGTGGTCGCAAAGTGCGACCACCTTCTCAGCCTGGACGCATCACAAGGTATTAGTGATGGTCCGGAACCGGCGTTTCCGTGTAGCTGGTGGCCATGGAACGGAACGCCGGCAGATACTGTTCCCACTTTTCCGGTGAGACAAATCCTTCGATCACCATGTCATTCTTTGCCGTGCGCACGACCATAAGGTAGATGCGTACCGGGACTTGCTGCGATGCTTCCTTGGCTTCCGCGGTGATTTCGTAAGCGTTGAATTCGCCAACCTTGGTGGCCCTTTCCATCATGTTGGTGATTTCAGTGAACTGCGAGTTGGCGGTGAGTTCCGCCTTGGCGAAGGTCTCAATCGGTGCCACTACGGTGGCATCGGAGGGGAAAATCAATACGATCGGTTCGTCGGGCGTGAGCGCCTCTTCGGCTTCCTTGCGCGCCAGCAGCACGCCGCCGGGGCGTCGTCCACGAATCTCGAAGGCATCGTCCAAATTCAGTTTAAAGCTAAGTCCGGAGAACGGATCAATCGTTTTGGTGGGGTCCCATTTGACGCCCACCATGCTGGCGCGTAACGATGGGGCAAGCTCGGCCTCGGCCTTCTCCGGCACCGTTGCCGCGACCATCACCGTGGATGGACCCTGACCAAACAGCAGCAGCCAGTTATGAAACACCGTGCCCTGATCGGTGCGCGCGATGACCATGAGCGTGCCCTCCACGCCGTTCACCTGCACCTGCTCGGACTTCACCATGCGCATGGAACGGTCGGTTCCGACTCCCTGCGTGAAGCTATCCATCACTTCGCTGAACGGCCCGGGCACTTCCGTAATCACGATGGAAGCTCCGCGGTCGGCGCGAGTAACGCCGGGGAAGCCGGGCACGAGCGTGAAACCCTCCGGCACCACCATGCTGACGCGGGTGAGCGGAATGTCGGCATATACGTCGCCCGAGGCCGCCGCGGTTGGCGCGGCCTCCTGCGCCACGGCCAGGCTGTGCATCGCCATCCACAACGCGATGGCCATCCCCCCGATCAGTTGCTTGCTCATTCTAATTCTCCTCTCCCGCACCAGTCACGCTGGCTATTGGGTTCTCAAACGTTCTTCTGCCACTATGGCTCAATCTCCAAACACGCGCTTGAAGATGGCATCCACGTTGCGCAATTGGCGCTGCACGGAGAAAGCCTTGTCGATCTCGGCTGAGCTAAGTGTGCGCGCGATGTCCGCATCGGCGCCGACCAGCGCACGGAAATCCTCGCCGTTCTGCCAGGCGCGCATGGCGTTGCGCTGCACCCACAGATAAGCCTGCTCGCGCAACGCGCCCTTGGTGGTCAGGTCGAGCAACAGTTGGCCGGAAAATACCAAGCCGCGGGTCATCTCCAGATTCTTGATCATGCGCTCGGGATAGACCAGCAACTGGTCGATAATGCGCGTGGTGCGATCCAGCAGATAGTCAGTCAGGATGGTGCTGTCAGGAAGGATGATGCGCTCGACCGACGAGTGCGAGATGTCGCGCTCATGCCACAGGGCCACATTCTCAAGCGCTGCCTGCGCGTTGCTGCGAACCACGCGCGCCAGTCCGCATATCTGCTCGCAGGTTACGGGATTGCGCTTGTGCGGCATGGCCGAAGAGCCTTTTTGTCCACTGCCGAAGAACTCCTCCGCCTCGCGCACTTCCGTCCGTTGCAGGCCGCGAATCTCGAGCGCGATCTTATCGAGCGTGGCGGTAATCAAGGCCAGCGTGGAGACGTAATGCGCGTGGCGATCGCGCTGAATCACCTGGCTCGATATCGCCGCTGGCGCGAGTCCCAGCCGCGCGCAAATCTTATCTTCCACCTCGGGGCCAACGTGCGCGAAAGTACCCACCGCGCCGGAAATTTTCCCCACGGCCATCTGTGTGGCGGCGTCCTCCATGCGCGCGATGTTGCGCTGCGTCTCGGAATACCAGTTGGCGAATTTCAATCCAAAGGTGATGGGTTCGGCGTGTACGCCGTGCGTGCGGCCAATCATGACCGTGTGCTGAAACTCCAGCGCGCGGCGCTTGAGCACGTCGCTGAGCTTACGCAGACCCTCCATGATGATCGCCGAGGCCTCGCGCAGCAATAGGTTCTGCGCCGTATCCACTACGTCATTGGAGGTCAGCCCATAGTGCAGATAGCGCGACTCCGGGCCAAGATTTTCTGACACGGCCGTGGTGAAGGCGATCACGTCATGCTTCACCTCGGCTTCAATCTCGTTGATGCGACGCACATCAAAGCGCGCCTTCTCGCGGATGGCGCGCGCGGCCTCGACGGGAATCTCGCCCTGCTCGGCGAGCACCTCGGCGGCGGCTATCTCCACTTCCAGCCACTTGCGAAACTTGTTTTCCTCGCTCCAGACAGCGCCCATTGCAGGGCGCGTATAACGGGCTATCAAAGCATCACCTCTATCAAAAAATTACGCTTCTTCAATACTCAAATAATTCGCTGGCTTCGTCTTGCTGGCTAATCACCACCCGGGTTTGCGGGCGGTTGCGGGTCTCCAGCGCGGCGGCGGCCTCCATCTGCGCGATCTGCGGATGATTGTTCTGCTCGCTCAGATGCGCCAGAATCACCGTCTGCGCTTCGCCGTCAAACTCGTCGCGCAGGAATTCGCCGAGCGCCGTATTCGAAAGATGCCCGGTCCGGCCCATCACTCGCTGCTTCAGATGCCATGGATAGGGCCCGCTGCGCAGCATCTCCAGATCGTGATTCGACTCCAGGATCATCGCCTGACAGCCGCGCAGGTAGTGCTTCACATTCTCCGGCAAATACCCCAAATCAGTCGCCAGCGCCACGCGAACCCCGGCCGCCGTGAAGCGATACGCCACCGGATCGACCGCGTCGTGCGGGATGGTGAACGGCTCAATGGTCAGATCGGCGATCTGAAATTCCTGGCCTGGCGCGATGGTTTCTACCACGGGCAATTCAATCTGGGGCGACAGCGCCGCGCGCGTCGCAGCCGTTATATACACCGGAATGCGGTACTTCTTGGCGAGCCGGCCCAGCCCGCCCACATGGTCCGAGTGCTCGTGCGTAATCAAAATCGCCGACAGCGATTCCAGCCGCTCGCCGATGCCCGCTAGCCGTCGCTCAGTCTCGCGGCCACTGAAGCCGGCGTCCACCAGAATCTTTACTTTTCCCGTGGCCAGGAACGTGCAGTTTCCGCCGCTGCCGCTGCCCAGCACCGCAAAACGAATACTGATGGCTTCCTCCCGCTGCGCAGCGCGCAGATTTTTAATTGCTCGCTTGAATTGGGCCGTGCGCCCTTAGTTTATCACTAGTCCCAAACAGGTGTCCGCCTGCCAAGCGGGAAAAACCGTTAGAATAGTAATTTGTTGCCCGACGGTTGACTGCCTTCCGTTCCTGATAATGCGGAGAGAGAATGCGCGCGGATAGCTGCGGATCACCCCTGATAGTTACGGATAGCCGCACATAGCCACTGATGGCCGCGGATTGAATGATTCGTTCATGAAAACTACGAAGGTCGCCTCCAACTCGGCTGCGCTCCACTCGCACCTCCACGGTGTGATACTTGCCGGCGGCCGAGGCACGCGCTTCTGGCCGCGCAGCCGTGCCGCGCATCCGAAACAGTTGATGAATTTTTTCGGCGGTGCGAGCTTGTTGCAACAGACGGTCTCGCGAGTTGCTCCGCTGATTCCCGCCGAGCGCATCTGGGTGTTCACCAACGAGCTGCTGCTCAAGCAGGTCCGCAAGCAGTTGCCTGGCGTGCCGCCCGAGCAGATCATTGCCGAACCGGTCCAGCGCAACACAGGGCCGTGCGCGGGTCTGGCCGCCGAACTGATTTTGCGGCGTGATCCCGATGCGGTGCTCGGCATGTTTCCCTCTGATCAGACCATTGCAGACGAGCGCGCGTTTCTGAAAGTCCTCCGGCTGGCCGTGGCGCAGGCCGCGCGCCATAAGATTGTCGTGCTGGGGATTGCTCCGCGCTGGCCCGAGACGGGCTATGGCTACATGGAGTTTTCCGCGCGCCCGGCTCGCCGCAATTCGCAGGCGCTGCCCGTGTTGCGTTTCCGCGAGAAGCCCAAGTTAAGTGTGGCCCAGCGTTATCTGAAGGCCGGACGCTTTTTCTGGAACAGTGGAATGTTCTTTTGGCGAGCATCGTTGTTTCGTGAACTATTGCAACAGCACCTTCCCGCAACCGCATCCGTACTGAATAAAATCGGTGAGCGCATGGCGACATCCTCCGTGGGCCGCGGCCAGCGCGTGTTGCGAGAGCTGTATCCGGACTGCGAGAATATCTCGGTGGACTTCGCGGTACTCGAAAAAGCGCGCGGCATTGTGGGCATCCCGTGCGAGGTGGGCTGGAGCGATGTGGGCAGTTGGAACGCGGTCTACGACCTGCTCCCAAGGGATTCTCAGTCGAATGCCTTGCGCAGTGAATCGTTGCTGATCGATTCCAGCGGCCTGCTGGTGGATGTGCCCGGAAAGTTATTCGCGGCCATCGGCATTACGGATCTGGTGATCGTGGAAACCGGTGGCGCCCTGTTGGTGGCTCGGCGCGATCGCGCACAGGACGTTTCACAATTAGTGAAGCAGCTTGAATTGGCGCGAAGGAAAGAGTTGCTGTGACCTCTCCAACCTGTCCCATTAAATTCGGCACCGACGGCTGGCGCGCGCTGATCGCCGAAGATTACACGTTCGATAACGTCCGCTGGGCAGCGCGCGGCGTGGCCCAATATCTTATCGACACGGGCGATGCCGATAAGGGTGTGGCCATTGGTTATGACTGTCGATTCATGAGCGAGCGCTTTGCGCGTGCCGCTGCCGAAACCATCGCCGCCGCAGGCATTCCCGCGCATCTTGGATCGAGCTATGCTCCCACTCCGGCGGTGGCCTGCGCCATCCGCCAGCATCAGCTCGCCGGAGGCATCGTCATCACCGCGAGCCACAATCCCTGGGCCTGGAACGGCTTCAAGTTCAAGGCCAGCTACGGCGGCTCAGCGGGCCCGGAGATCATCAAAAAAGTTGAAGCCGTTCTGCCCGGGGTGGCCGCCGAGGATTCCTTGCGCCGCCCGCCCGCCGCTCTCGAAGAGGTCGATCTCGTTGCGCCGTACCTGGCGCATCTCGAGAAGGTAATTCATCTGGATGCCATCGCCCGGCGCGGTTTTCAGTTTGTCGTCGATCCACTGTACGGCGCGGCGCGCGGACATTTCCAGCGGCTCTTCACTCGCTACAAGATTCGCAGCACGGAGATACATGGCGAGGCGGACCCACTTTTCGGCGGGCTGCATCCCGAGCCGATCGAGCCACACATCGCCGCGCTGCAAAAGGCCGTGGTCGAGCGACAGGCCGACGCCGGATTTGCCACCGATGGCGACGCCGACCGCATCGGCGCGGTGGATCGCGACGGACGCTTCATCGACTCGCATCGTATCTTCGCCATTCTGCTGCAATATCTGGTGGAAGTGCGCGAACTGAAGGGCGCCGTGGTCAAGACGTTTTCCACCACCAAGCTGGTGGATCAACTGGCGAAGAAACACGGGTTGGAGCTGATCGAGACGCCCATCGGCTTCAAACATATCTGCGACCACATGCTGGCGCGCGAAGTGATCATCGGCGGCGAAGAGAGCGGCGGCATCGGTGTTCCCGCGCTGGGCGGGCCGGAGCGCGACGGCATGATGAATGGCTTGCTGCTGGCCGAGGCCATGGCCCATTATGGGAAGTCGCTCGGTGAGTTGGTCGACGAGTTGCATCGCGAGTTCGGCCCGCACTATTACGGTCGTGTCGATCTCCATCTGAAAGCAGGCCAGAAGGAGCGCGCGATCGAGCAGGCCTCGGCAGCCGGATTAACCAGCTATGCTGGATTCAGCGTGGAGCAGCGCGAGACGCTCGACGGCGTGAAGATGTATCTTGCCGATGGGCAGGGCGGCAGTGGCTGGCTGCTGGTGCGCCCGTCGGGCACCGAACCGCTGCTGCGCGTCTACTGCGAGGCCAGTACCGAGAAGCTGGTTCACGACGCACTGGCCGCCACGGAGAAACTCATTCGTAATTTATGATGCGTCAAAGTGCCGCGCGCGTTAGCAAGCGGACACGCTCGAATGAACGATGCATCAATATCACGTGAGGCTATATGGACCGTTTTCGAATTCAAGGTGGAACGCCGCTGCGCGGCACCGTGCGTACCAGCGGCGCAAAGAATGCCGCGCTGCCGTGTCTCGCCGCGAGCCTGCTGACCGATGAGCCGGTGATTCTCCGCAACCTTCCTTCTGTCCGCGACATCCGCACCACCTGCGGCTTGCTGAAATCGCTGGGCGTGGAGATCGCGGAAGACGAGCAGAGCTGGGCATGGCCGTCGACATCGGCGCGGCAACTGAAAATTCACGCCGCGAAAATCTCCACCGTGGAAGTTCCCTGGGAGCAGGTGCGCACCATGCGCGCCTCGACCCTTATTCTTGGCCCACTGGTCGCTCGCTGCGGCGAGGCGCGGGTGTCGCTGCCGGGCGGCTGCGCCATCGGCGCGCGGCCCATTGACCTGCACATCAAGGGTCTCGAAAAACTGGGCGCCGAGATTACCACCGAGCACGGCATGGTCATCGCACGCTCGAAGCGGCTGCGCGGCGGGCGTATTTATTTTGACCGCATCACGGTTACCGGCACGGAAGATTTGCTGATGGCGGCCACGCTGGCCGAAGGCGAGACGATCCTCGACAACGCCGCGCGCGAGCCTGAAGTGGAAGACCTGGCAAACCTGCTCATCAAGATGGGAGCGAAGATCACCGGCGCGGGCACTTCCACGATTCGAGTGGAGGGCGTCGAGCGATTGCGCGGCGCGGAGCATACCATCATCCCCGACCGCATCGAGGCCGGAACGTTTCTGGCGGCGGCGGGCATCACCGGCGGCGACATCACCGTGGAGGATTGCCAGCCGGATCATCTGACGGCGGTCATCGAGAAATTCCGCGCGGCGGGCATGACCATTACCGCGCCCACGGCAACCAGCCTGCGCGCTTCGTTGCCGGGCTTTGGCGCCGGCCCGCTGCGCGCCGCCGACATGACCACCGCCGAGCATCCCGGCTTTCCCACCGACATGCAGGCGCAGTACATGGCGCTGGCCACGCAGGCCGAGGGCATATCCGTTGTCACGGAAAATATTTTTGAGAATCGCTTCATGCACGCGCCGGAACTGGTGCGCATGGGCGCCGACATCCGCGTCGATGGCAACCGCGCCGTGGTGCGCGGCAGAACTCCGCTGAGCGGCGCAGGCATCACCGCCAGCGATCTGCGCGCCAGCGCGTCGCTGGTGATGGCGGGCCTCGCCGCCCAAGGCGAGACCATACTCGAGCGCGTCTACCACATCGACCGCGGCTACGAGCGCATCGAAGAAAAACTAAACTCGCTAGGCGCCCGCATCACCCGCGAACCTTCGGAATAGTCCACAGAATTCTTCGTAAGAACTAAATCATCTACCTGTGAAACAATACACGGAATATGACTTGAAACCGTTAAGCCTGAACAACTTCAAAATTTTCCAAACCTATCCTTGTCTTTGTCACTTTAACTTCATTCTCTATTCCGTAAATCAAAGGTTTAATTTCTAATTCAGTTAGATTTGAAAGTGGTCCGATAATGATCTCTTGGAGCTTCAAGGAAGGTCCAAAATCCGTAAAGTAGTGTCCAGTGGAGGCATCCTTTTGCCCCGTGGCCAGCGGGAGAAAGCATCGCATTTCTTTTTCATAATTCCATCCGTCAAACTTCGTAGAGAGAAAACTTTCAGCGATCTCCTGTTCTGGTAGCTCCCAATTCACTGCTGGTCGAACTTCTGTATAGTTTACAGTGATGAGCTTATCCGCAGGGACCTCGAATCCAAGGCAAACTCCATAATGCTTATTAGCATAATGGCTCCAAAGCAAAGGATTTTTCCATTCGCGGGAAAAACAGAGAATACCGGTATTCGAGATTGCATATTGCTTAATGAAATCAAACCGTTTGCAATCAGTTGGATTCGTCATGTTGAAACAAAGTAGTTCAAATGGATCATTCAAATCATCGAATGTAGCGACTTTCAGCCTTTTATTTTTCAAGTCGTCCAATGCCCATTCCTGTGGCAGGAAGTGATAAACCGGCATAACTATGAACTCCTCATGACAACACCTGATAATTCTAAGAAGACGTATCGCTGTATAGTGATTAGTAATGTTTCATGGCACCGCTTGACCCTCAAAATATTAAATTTTTGCAACAAAGCTTAGGAAGTTGGCGGTGGTAATTGCGCCAATTTCCTCTGGCGTGACATTTTGCGCGGCGGCCAGTTGCGCGGCGACGAGCGGGATGAACGACGGCTCGTTGCGCTTGCCGCGGTGGGGGACGGGGGCCAGGAACGGGGCGTCGGTTTCGGTGAGTAGGATGTTGCGCGGGAGTTGCGCGGCGACTTCGCGCAGCGGGGCGGCTTTGGGAAACGTGATGTTGCCGGCGAACGACACGTAGAAGCCCATGTCCATGCCGCGCCGGGCGTCTTCGAGCGTGCCGCTGAAGCAGTGCAGGATGCCGCCGAGGCCGGTGCGCTTCCAGTGTTGTTCCATCAGCGTGAGGCAGTCGTGCCAGGCGTCGCGACAGTGGATCACGATGGGCAGGCGCGCGGCCTCGGCGATTTCCATTTGCTGGATGAAGACGCGGTGTTGCACGTCGCGCGGCGAGTGGTCGTGGAAGTAGTCGAGGCCAATCTCGCCGATGGCGACGATCTTGGGGTTGGTGGCGAGCGCGGCCAGTTCGGCGTAGGGCTCGGCGCGCGCGTCCTTGGCGTCGTGCGGGTGGATGCCGGTGGTGGCCCAGACGTTCTCGCGGCCTTCCGCGATAGCGAGGCCGGAGCGCAGGTGCGCCGGGCCGTTCGCTCCGCCCATGGCTATGATGTAATCCACTCCGGCGGCGCGGGCGCGCGCGAACACTTCATCGCGGTCAGCGTCGAAATCGGGGAATTCGAGATGGCAGTGTGAGTCAACGAACATGAGATCAGAAGTCAGGAGACAGAAGTTAGGAGTCAGAATAAAAGCGCAAAGCTAAAAGCAGATTCCTTGCTGCGCTCGGAATGACACCCGGAAGATACGCGAGGAATCCGCGAACAATTAGCGCAGGCGCGCGCCGTTGGGCACGTCCTTGAATACATTGTCGGCGAAGCCGACCAACACGGGGCGATCTTCCTTGCCCACTGAGGCGGCCAGCAACATGCCGTTCGATTCCAGGCCGCGCATCTTGCGTGGCTGCAGGTTGGCGATGATCACCACTTTGCGGCCGATCAGCGTTTCCGGCTCGTAGAATTCAGCGATGCCCGCGAGTACCTGGCGGACCTCGACGCCGATATCGATCTCCAGCCGCAAAAGTTTTGACGCGCCCTTGATGCGCTCGGCGACGCGCACTTCGCCCACGCGCAGGTCCCACTTGATGAATTCGTCGATGGTGTATTTCTCGGCGACGAGCGGCGCGAGGGAATTCTCCTCGGACGAACCTGCCGCTGGCGATGCCTCTGAATTGGCAGCGACAGGCTTGGCAGCGGCGAGTTGCGCGGAAAACTTCTCCTGCGCTTCGATGAGTTTCTGTAGCGCCTCCGCTTTTATCAGCCGGGGAAACACTGGCTCGACCTTGCCGATCTTCGAACCCACGCCGAGCGATGAGGCGATCAACTGGTCGAAGGTCAGAGTGGAAAGATCGGTGGTGAGGCCGAGTTGGCGCCAGATTTTCTCCATCGACTCGGGCATCACCGGCCAGAGCAGACCGGTTACCAAACGCAATGCCTCCGCGGAGGTGGAAAGGATGGTTGCCAGGCGCGAGCGGTCGTCGTCCGTGCCTCGCTCGGCGAGCGTCCACGGCTCCATTTCCACGAGGTACTTATTCACCGCCGCGACCAGCTCCCACACGGCTTCGAGGCCAATGCCGAACTCCATGCGCGAGAACGCCGCCTGATAGCGTTGCGCCACTTGAACACCCAATTCAGATATGTGGCGATCCCCGGCGGTCCTCTGCTGCACGGCCGAGGCATAAGGAATTTCGCCGTTAAAGTAGCGCGTGATCATCGCCAGCACGCGGCTTGAGAGGTTGCCGAGATCGTTGGCCAAATCGCTGTTGTACCGGGAAACAAGTGAGTCAAACGAAAAGTTTCCATCCGCCCCGAAGGGAACTTCGCGCAGCAGGAAATAGCGCAGCGGATCAATGCCCAGCACATCGACGATCGGCTCGGCGCGGACCACGTTGCCGCGCGATTTGCTCATCTTACTCTCTTCAAACAGTAGCCAGCCGTGGGCGAATACGCCACCAGGAAGCGGCAATCCCGCCGCCATCAGGAACGCGGGCCAGTAAACGGTGTGGAAGCGCAGAATCTCCTTGCCGACCAGATGCAGATCGGCGGGCCACAGTTTTTCAAATTGCTTACCGGCGTCGCCTGGCTGTCCGTAACCGATGCCGCTCATGTAGCCGGTCAGCGCGTCCAGCCAGACGTAAAAAACGTGTTCGGCGGAGCCGGCGGTATCGCTGGCGGCCCTGGGAATCGGAATGCCCCACTTGATCGTGCTGCGGCTGATGGAAAGATCGCGCAGGCCGGACTTCACGAAGGAAGTTACCTCATTGCGGCGCGTCTCGGGCCGGATGAAATCGGGATTGGCTTCGTAGTGCGCCAGCAGCGCGCTCTGATACGCGGAGAGGCGGAAGAAATAATTCTCCTCCTCGGTCCACTCGCACGACCGGTCATGAACGGGGCAGACGTTGCCGGGCTGCTTCAGCTCGGACTCATCCTTAAACACTTCGCAAGGCGGGCAGTACCAGCCGCCGTATTTTCCGCGGTAGATGGCTGGCTGCCCGTCCGGCGCATTGCTTTCCAGCAGGCGCGCCCACAGCGCCAACACGCTTTGTTTGTGGCGCTCTTCCGTGGTGCGGATAAACGTGTCGTGGCCGATGCCCAGCTTTTCCCAGAGCGCGCGGAACACGGCGTTGTTCTCATCGCAAAGCTGCTGCGGCGGGATGGCGCGGTCGCGCGCGATACGCTCAATGTTCTGGCCGTGCTCGTCGGTGCCGGTGAGCAGGAACGCGTCAATGCCCTGCATGCGCTTGAAGCGGCGGATGGTGTCGGCGACCAGCGTCGAGTAGGCGTGGCCCAGATGCGGCGCGGCGTTGACGTAGTAGAGCGGGGTGGTCAGGTAAAACTTTGCCATGCGGGTCGTGTCCTGTTGTCGTTCTAAATGTCGTCCTGTTCTGAACGAAAGGGTCAGGACCATCTTATGCTGTCCGGCGGGAAGTGTTCAAGATTGCGTCCGAAGAAATGCGGCGCTGGCCTCCAGCATGACCGACTGCAGGGCCACACCGCGCTCGGCGGCGATGCGGCGGCAATCATCAAACTCCGGGGCGAAATTCACCACCTTGCCGTTCAGCCGCGCCACTTTTATGGGGATCGGTCCGTAGCGTGTAGCGACTTCCATCATCTCGCGCTCCAGCGCACGGCGCAACACTTCGCTGCTGCGCACGCCGAGTGTTGTGGTCTCCAGGAAAATTAAGGTCGTGATCGCACCGACCTGCTCAGGACGGCAAAGCACGCTGAGTAACACGCCCGGGCGATTTTTCTTCATCTGCACGGCGGTGAAGTAAACATCCAGCGCACCGGCGGCGAAGGCACGCTCTGCGACATAATCGAAGAGCTGAGGATTCATATCGTCGAGATTCGCCTCGATTAATAGGAGGCGTTCGAGCGAATCGCTCCCCGGCTGAAACAAATGCTGAAACAAACGCTGAGACAAAAGGCCGCTCGCCGATGCGCCGCCGATGGTTGCGCCGCGAATGGTTTCATCGCCAATCGCTTCGCCGCCGATTGCTTCACCACCAATAGCCTCGCCGCTAATTGCTTCGCCTAAAGTCACGCGGACCATGTTGGGCTGTTCGCGCAGATCGCGCATTCCCGCGCCGTAGCCGACGGCGATGACTTTCATCGCGGGCAGCGGGCCGAAGCCGCGGCCCAGCGTGGCGACGATGGCCGCGCCCGTAGGCGTTACCAATTCGGCCTGAACGCCGGAGGAGTAAATCGGCAAGCCCTTCAAGAGTTCCACGGTGGCGGGCGCGGGAACGGGCAGCGTGCCGTGATCGCACTCGATGGTCCCGCCGCCGACGTTTAGCGCCGAGCAGTGCAGTTCGTCGATGCCCAGCTGTTCGAGCGCCGAGCAGTTGCCCACAATGTCGGCAATGGAATCGAGCGCACCCACCTCATGGAAATGAACTTTCTCGAGCGTGGTTCCGTGAATCGCGGCCTCCACTTCGCCGAGCCGACGGAAGATGGCGGTGGCCTGCTCCTTGACGCGCGCCGAGAGCGGCGCTTTCTCGATCATCGCCGCGATGTGCGTGAAGTGCCGGTGCGCTTTCTGCGGCGGCGCCTCAAACACCGCACGCGTGCCGACCAGCGCACCGCGCTTGACCGTCTCGATGGTTAAGCGCAACTCCGCCAAGCCCAACGAATGGATATCAGCCTCGATACGGCCGGGGTCAGCGCCGCAGGCGATCAGCGCCCCGAGCAGCATGTCGCCACTCACGCCGGAATAGCAATCCAGATAGGCTAACTTCATTGGCGATTTCTCAAACATTGCGAAGCAGGGATTTGAGCAAGGCAATATGATGACTCACATGCACGGCGCGGCGCAAACCAAAGTCGGCTGGCGCAGGCAAGGTCCGGTAGCGAAACTGTTTAAGTAGGGACAGGTCTCCCGACCTGTCCTCCGGAGGGCAGGCAGGAATGCCTGCCCCACCAGTCATGGCTCTAGTACGGGCAACCCAAGCTCCAACAGGTATCTAAACGTGGAATCATAGAAGGCGGGTGCGCGGGTGGCGTCGATGCTATCTCCCGGCGGGACGAAGATGACCATTCCCTGCCGCGCTCGCGTAAGAAGCACCCGGTATGCATTCCGCAGGTACTGCTGGCGGTCCAACTTGTGTATGGATGTCCACTTGCTTCCACGAAACGCGTTGTAACTCCATCCCGACTGCGCAAACCGGAGGTCCGCATCCCACGTCATGCAGACCCAGTCGAGCTCGAGTCCTTGTACTTGGAATTCCGTCGCGGCATCTTCGAGGTACCAACTGGACCGCGTGTCGTCTGCCGTGTTCAGAAACCAGTGCACCGGGTTGATCTCGACTCGAACATCGATAGCGTGCGGCTTGAGGCGCTGAGCCCCAGATGAGGCAACCATCCCGAAACGTTCCGAGCCGCGGGCATGATCTCGAATCCATCGCTTGGCCCTTTGCAGGTCGCGAGTCAGAGTGATGGGGTATCGTTTTGATATCTGTGCCAGGAGATCACTGGCCGTACTGCCCTCGCAATCCAGAACCGCCTTCACAAGCTGCGACACTGACTCGGCACGGAATGATCTCATCGAAACGGCGAGATGAAGTCTATCGTCTCGAACGACATGGGTGTTTCCGGCGATGGTATCGAGCGCGTGTCCCGCCGCATACTCGCTGTCCGTAAGATTCGGAGAGATATAAGCGTGCCAGTCTGGAAATTTCTCTCGCACTGCATCCAGCCAAGCAGTGATTCCCGCTTCGCCGTCGTTGATTTCCTGTCCTCCTCCCACGAGGCAGATCACTACCGCCCAATCTAAATGGCGGTCAAGATAGGAGATGAGAAATTCCGGTTCTGATTGTGAGAATCCTGGTTGCTTCTTCCTCCTCAGCATGAAATCCGCGGTCTTCCTTAAGTTCCACGCCCGTTGCGCTTCGTCGAAGATTACAACGTGATCGACTGGTGGTGCCTGAAGCCTGAGTCCCTCATCCCGAAAATGATGGACGTTCTGGATGAATGCCTTGATAGGCTGCCCAATGACTCCACGTCGCGTGCTAACTCCTTTTTCACGAAGTCGCGTGATTTCATCGCGCGTGAGCGCTTCCCGAAGCACGGCCACTAAGGGGCCATTTCCAGACAGAAAAACGGCATGAGTGGGCTGTTCTTCATTACGTTTTTTCGTGGCGACATTGAGTCCAACCAGTGTCTTCCCTGCGCCGGGCACGCCAGTGACGAATACTATGATCTTGCGCCCCAATTGTCTCGCTTCTTCAATGAGTTGCTCGACACGTTGCGAGGTGACCGCTAGGTTACGGGCACCGGCATCGTGTCGGGCAATCGCAGCGACTGAGTGCTGCGAGTAGAGAGCCTGCGCGGCTTCGATGATGGTTGGAGTGGGTTGGTACGGAGACGAGGCCCACGCTATTGCATCGAGCGGATTGCCCGTTGCGCTGGAGAGGCCTTCCTTGATGAGCCGCGTGAGGCCTTCGGCGTTGCACCGGCTGGGTGGATAGACGCCATCCGGATGCGGCATGGGAAGGGCCGTGTCAGACCACAAGGCTTCGGTTGCGGCAAGTATGGGAATAATCGGCGCATCTTTGCTGCCCCTGTGGAAGTTTTTCAAGTCCAACGCGTAGTCCCAGACTTGATTGAGGTCAGCTCGATGGTAATCCGATTCCCCAATCTTAAATTCAATGGCGAAGATGACGTTGCCTGCGATCAGGACTGCGTCGAGGCGACTGCCGATGCGTGGAACAACGAACTCCAGGAAGAGCGTTCCCTCCACGCCGACAAGAGCAGACTTCAGGACAGTGATCTGAAGAAGCCAGGCATTCCGCTGGGCCAGCTCCACCGAGAAGTTGCTGTTTGTGATAAGAGCGCCGATGATTTCTTCAGGCGACGCGCTAAGTAGTGCGCTTACATCTGCGGAGTAATAGGCGTTCGACGGCGGTGGGAGTGACGTACTGGAAGTCGAAGTCACAGAATCACTTTCCATCAAGGAGGTCTGCCGCCATCTTAATCATACTCTTTGCGAATGAAGAATAGGGAAGGTTCGCGTTCGCCTTGCCCGGAGGGCAAGACCGTGAATAGCCGTCCCGGCGTGCCGGGACGGACCGCGCCAAGAATTGGCAGCAATCCCGGACAGGGGTTGACCTCCGCTGATGGAGTCTGCGTCCGCAGACTGCGACGCGGTTCGTGTTGCCGGATCGCGGAAAACGTCCGGCCCCGTCAGGGCCGCAATCTGGTTTGGTCATTCATTCCGTAGGTTTCACCTACGGCTATTCACGGGGTTGCCCTCCGGGCAACGGAGGAGGTCTGCGTTAATGCCCGCTTCCCGCCTCCCATTTCCCACATCCTGATTGCTTGTCCCTTACTCCCTATTCCCCACTCCCTACTCCCTGATTTTCATCCGCCCCACCGATGGAACCGCAAGCTCTGACAATTTGGTGGATTCGGAAAAATTGGCGACCGATGGAACCGCAAACTCCGACGATTTGGTGGATTTGGAATATTTGGTCAGGTTGAAATATTTGGATTCTTTGGAGGCAGGCGAGGGGGGGCAAAATGTCGTCCCGGGATTTTCCTAATCCTCAACCCACAATTTCCAACCCCAACCCCCGGCCACCATTCGCTGGTTTGTCAATCTGGTCAGAGTGGGCAGAACCGTGAACGTTTGCACTTTGGTCAGGGCTGATTATTTGGGCAATTTTGGGAGTGCCGGAGGGGGGCCAAATTGGAAGAAATGGATGCCAAATTTTCCTCGCTGCGGGTTTTTGGAACGGATCGGAAATGGATGCGATTGACCCCGGCGCAAGCGCCACGCTATCCTAATAAGTTCCGGTCTTGTCACCAGATGGCTCTATCACTGGTGACGATCCTTCAGAGATGGAACCGGACGGTGCAGGTACGCGATGAGCATTGACCGGCTGACGGTCCGAGGGGCCCGCCAGCACAATCTGCAAGACATCACGGTGGAGATTCCCCGCAACTCGCTGACGGTGGTCACGGGGTTGAGCGGCTCGGGGAAGTCCTCGCTCGCCTTTGACACCATCTACGCGGAGGGCCAGCGGCGGTATGTCGAGACACTTTCCACCTACGCGCGGCAGTTCCTCGATCAGATGGAGCGGCCCGACGTGGACACCATCGAGGGCCTGAGCCCGGCCATCTCCATCGACCAGAAGACCACTTCACGCAGCCCGCGCTCCACCGTGGGAACCATCACGGAAATCTACGACTATCTGCGGCTGCTCTTCGCCACCATTGGTATTCCGCACTGTCCGCAATGCCATCGTCCGATTACGCGGCAGTCGGTGGCGCAGATTGTCGCGCAGATTCTAGCGCTGAAGGGCAGCGACCGGATCATGATTCTGGCGCCGCTGGTGCGGGGCCGCAAAGGAGAGTTCAGGAAAGAGCTGGAGAAGCTGGGCCGCGATGGCTACATCCGCGCGCGCATTGACGGCGAACTGCGCGGCCTGGACGATCCCGATCAGCCGATCATTCTCGACAAGCGCAAGAATCACACGATCGAAGTGCTTGTTGATCGCGTGTTGCTCAAGCCAGGAATCGAAAAACGTCTGGAAGCCTCCATTGCCACGGCGATGAAGTTGGCGAGTGGCTTGGTTCAAGTGGCGGTGGTGGATGGGGAAGAGTTTTTATTCTCGGAGGCGCTGGCCTGCGCCGAGTGCGGCACCAGTGTCCCTGTATTTGAACCGCGCTCATTCTCATTCAACAGCAAGTACGGCGCGTGCGAATCCTGCCAGGGGCTGGGCAGCAAGTGGGATTTTGATCCCGCTAAATTGATCGTCGATTGGTCGAAGCCGTTGCTCGATGGTGCGCTGGGACCCGCGCTGGGCGCACTCTATCCGCAGCGCATGATAGAAGAATTGGCCACGGAGCAGAAGGTTGACCTGACGATCGCGTTCAGCGAATTACCGCAGCGAGTGCAGGATATGGCGCTCTACGGGAATCTCCCCGGAAAGCCTGGAACCAAGTCGAGCAAAAAAGTCACAGGATTGATCCCTCTGCTGCGAGAGAATCTTGAATCCAGCACTTCTGAGGGGTATCGAGAATGGCTGACGCAATACATGTCGGCTAGTCCCTGCGGAGTATGTCACGGCAAGCGCCTGCGACCGGAGAGTCTGGCGGTAAAGGTGCAAGGATTGTCGATTGGCGATCTGACGGCAGCGCCTGTCAGCCGCGCTCATGAAGTATTTTCACGCGTGAAGCTGAGTGAGCGAGAAGAGCGCATCGCCGGACGCATCGTCAGTGAGATAAAGAATCGTTTGGATTTCCTGCTGGCCGTGGGGCTGGGCTACCTAAGCCTGGATCGCTCTGCGCCGACGCTATCGGGTGGGGAAGGTCAGCGCATTCGCCTGGCGGCGCAGATCGGTTCGAAATTGCGCGGCGTGCTCTATGTGCTGGACGAGCCATCGATTGGGCTGCACCATCGCGACAACTCGAAGTTGATTGAGACACTCGAAAATTTGAGAGACCTGGGCAATACGGTTCTGGTGGTCGAGCACGATGAAGACACCATTCGTCGTGCCGACTATGTGGTGGACCTTGGCCCCGGCGCAGGACGGCATGGCGGCCACGTGGTGGCCACGGGCACGCCGCGTGATATTGAGGCATGCGAGGCCTCACTGACCGGCCAGTATCTTTCCGGCAAGCTCTCCATTCCAATGGCAGCGAAGCGCCGCTCACCCAATGGCCGCCAGCTCATCATCCACGCGGCGCGTGCCAATAATCTAAAAGGCATTGATGTCTCGTTTCCACTCGGACTGATGATCGTGATCACTGGCGTATCGGGCTCCGGGAAGTCCACGCTGGTGAACGATATCCTCTACCGTGCGCTGTCGCAGAAACTTTACGGGGCGAAAGAAGCCCCGGGAGCGCATGGCCGGATCGAGGGTGTCGAGCACATTGATAAAGTGATCTGTATTGATCAGACGCCAATCGGTCGCACCCCGCGCTCGAACCCGGCGACTTACACGGGAGTCTTCACGCCACTGCGTGAATTGTTCGCCATGCTGCCGGAGTCGCGCGAACGAGGATACAAGCCGGGCCGGTTCAGCTTCAACGTGCGCGGCGGACGCTGTGAAGCCTGTCAGGGAGATGGACAGCGGCGGATTGAAATGAACTTTCTTCCCGACGTTTACGTAACGTGCGACATCTGCCGAGGCCGCCGCTACAACGCCGAGACGCTCGCGGTTCGCTATAAGAATCAGTCCATCGCGGACCTGTTAGAGACAACGGCGCAGGATAGCCTCCCGCTGCTGGAGAATATCCCCACCATTGCGCAACGGCTGCGCACGGTGGTGGAGGTTGGGCTCGGCTATTTGCATCTGGGGCAGTCCTCCACGACGCTTTCCGGCGGCGAAGCGCAGCGCATGAAGCTGGCCCGCGAGTTGAGCCGGCGACAGACCGGCAAGACGCTGTATATATTGGACGAGCCCACCACCGGGTTGCACTTCGACGATATCCGTAAATTGCTGGAGGTCTTGCAACGCTTGACGGAGCTAGGCAACACCGTCATCATCATCGAGCATCACCTCGACGTGGTGAAGTCCGCCGACTGGGTGATTGATTTAGGGCCCGATGGTGGCGACGGTGGAGGTCGCGTGGTAGCTGCCGGCACTCCCGAGCAGGTCGCGCGCGTGGAGCAATCTCACACAGGCGCGGCGCTCCGGCAGATATTTGCCAAGTCTGCACCGGCTATCAAGCTTAAAGGTGCGTCCGGAAGTGGGACACGTTCGCGAGCGAACAAAGTCCCAGGAGCAAATGAGGCGGGCGGGTCGAAAGGGTAGGCGAATATCTTTCCATGAGTATCTATCGCCAGAAACCGCTGGACCGCACGGGATTGCAGACTATCTCCCTGGAAGGACGTCCGGCCAAGGTAACCGTGAAAGAGTTTGCGCGTGCCTATCGCAAGGGGCAGGGCATTACAGGCCTGATTGATTCCTTGCCGGCGATTCTTGCCGGGGATCGATTGCGCGGCGTGATCGCGGCGATTCTGAAAGCCCGCGAACTGGGGAAGCCGATCCTGTGGGGGCTTGGCGGGCATGTGATAAAGGTGGGCCTTGCTCCTGTATTGATTGATTTGATGGCGCACGGATTTGTCTCTGGGATCGCCATGAACGGGTCCACGGCGATCCATGATTTTGAGATCGCGCTGGCGGGCTCAACCTCCGAGGAAGTGGACACGCAACTTCCCGGCGGAAAATTCGGCATGGCCGAAGAGACCGGCGCATGGATGAATCGGGCCATCACCGAGGCTGACGACCAGGGAGTCGGGATTGGCGAAGGACTGGGAGCGTTTCTCGAGGGCAAAGCGAAGCAGAAGCCTGGACCCGGCCTGCAAGGAGTCCCCCATGCGGACGCAAGTCTGCTGCTTTCCACCTACCGGAGAAAAATTCCGGTTACGGTCCATGTGGCGATTGGGACGGATACGCCGCACAATCACCCGCTGGCCGATGGCAGAGCGATCGGTGGGGCATCTCACCGGGATTTTCTTTTGTTCGCAAGCTTAGTGCGGGAACTGGAAGGCGGCGGAATTTATCTCAACGTGGGGTCAGCCGTGATCCTGCCCGAGGTTTTCCTGAAAGCAGTTTCAGCGGTGAGAAATTTGGGGCACGAGTTGCGAAACTTTTCTACCGTCAATATGGATTTCCTCCAGCACTACCGGCCGCTGGAAAATGTTGTGCGTCGACCTACATTAAATTCAGAAGGCTCGGGACGCGGGTACGCATTGACGGGGCATCATGAGATCATGCTTCCATTGCTGGCCGCCGCACTTCTGGAACAAGCCTGAGGACCGCATCCTCCATGTCCGATATGTCCGATCCTAGCCAGGAAATCAACCATCAAGAAGCTGCCAGCCCTTTCGGAGAAGAAATGGGGACAGCGGAGGCGGCCATCGCTCCGCAGAAGCATCCCAACTCCACGGATGCTGAGCCGTGGCAGCCGCTCCGGGAAGATCGCCTTTGGACATTGACAGATGTCGGCGGCTTCTTCCTGTTTGCCCTGGTGACGATGGTGGTGTCCTTGGGAATTGTGATGGGCAGCTTCACCCTGCTGAATAGCGGACTTAACTGGGGTCTTACGCTCAGCCATCCCCAAGTCCAGACACCCATCGCGGTGTTGGTTCAGAGCGTTTGGGAACTATTCTGGATTTTGTTTATCTATCAGATTGTGGTGGTGAAATACGGCCTGAAGTTCTGGGAGAGCTTGCAATGGAAGCCGGCTGGAGTGCCGATGTTTCGCTACTTGCTAGCTGGCTCCATCCTGTCCTTGGCCCTTCAGTTGTTATTCCAATTTATTCCTGGCCGACCTGATTTGCCCATAGAGAAACTGTTTGATACTCCCGCATCGGCTTATTTAATGGCTTTCTTTGGAATTGGCGTCGCTCCTTTTGTCGAAGAGCTGGTCTTTCGAGGGTTTTTCCTGCCGGTGTTTGAACGCCGCTGGGGTGCTGCTGCTGCGGTGATCATGACCGGCACGCTCTTTGCCGCTATCCATGCGGCCCAGCTTGGTGGAGTCGGTCCGGAGTTGCTGGCGCTGTTGCTGGTGGGTCTGATTCTTTCGTTCGTGCGCGTGCAAACAGGCTCGTTGATCCCGTCATTTCTGGTGCATTTGGGATATAATTCCACGCTATTTTTATTGCTGTTTGTCGCCACCAACCGTTTCCAGACCTTAAAGGGGTAATGGTCACTGTACATTGTGGGACTGGCGGAATAGGCAACGGATAAAAATCGAGGAGTGATACATTGGCGGATTCTAGGAATGAAATGTTGCAGGGTGGCGTAAAGACCATCGAGTGGACCAACGAAGGCGTTCGTCTGATTGATCAGCGGATTCTTCCGGGCCGCGAGGAGTATTTTGTTTGCCGCAATTCTGAGGAAGTGGCCATGGCGATACGCGAGATGGTGGTGCGCGGAGCGCCGGCCATCGGCGTTACGGCGGCGATGGGGATTGCCCTCGGGATGAAACAATCAGCGGCTGCAACGCTCGAGGAATGGCAGAAAGACTTTGCGCGAATCGCCGACTTATTGGCGGCGACCCGGCCTACGGCGGTGAATCTTTTCTGGGCGATCGGACGGATGCGGGAACGGTTCGAGCAGTGGATCGCCAGCGGTGCGGGCCGCGAACAGATCGCTCAGCAATTGATCGCGGAGGCCCAGCATATTCTGGAAGAGGATATTGCAGCATGTAGGGCCATGGGGGATTTTGGCGCCAGTCTGGTCCCCGCCGGGCAGACCGTGATGACTATCTGTAACGCTGGCGCGCTGGCCACGGCTGGATATGGAACGGCCCTTGGCGTGATCCGATCTGCGGTTCGGGAGGGCAAAGGGGTTGACGTGCTTTCGCTTGAGACCCGGCCATTCCTGCAAGGGGCACGCCTGACGGCTTGGGAGCTGCAGAAGGATGGCATTCCGACGACGTTAATTACGGACAACATGGCGGGACATTTTTTGCGGACTGGCTTGAACTCGCGCAAGATCGGTTGCGTGGTGGTGGGCGCCGATCGCATTGCCGCCAATGGGGACACCGCGAATAAAATAGGAACCTACGGAGTGGCGGTGCTGGCTAGAGAGAACAATGTGCCGTTCTACGTGGCTGCTCCGCTATCGACCATTGACCTAAACATTGCTTCCGGAGAGCAAATCCCCATCGAGCAGCGGGCAGAGAGGGAAGTCGCTGAAATTCAAGGAGTTCGTATCGCTCCCGAAGGGATCGCCATTCAGAATCCGGCGTTTGATATGACCCCGCATCGCTACATCGCGGCCATCATCACGGAGCGCGGAATTGCCCAGCCCCCTTATACGGAGAGCCTGGCTCGCCTGAAGCAAGCCCCGGTTAGATGAGGGCGAGGTGGTGCCCTGCTGCGCTCCACAAACCCTGGCAAGTGCCGGAATGGGAAATCCAGGAGCCGAAAACGGAAAGCCAAGAGGATGTTCAATGTTGCACATACAGCACTATCTGCTAGTGTCATTATTTACGTGCAAGAGCAAAAATCTGATATGATTTTACAGAATAAGTTAAGTAGTAGTAAGGCAAGCCACAATCGTGGACCGTTCGGGACCGTCGCCTTTCCAGGAGGATTGAATGTTGAAGAGCACCATGCGTCTACTGGCGCTTTCAGGGATTTTATTTGCCGCCACAGTGGCACAAGCACAGGATGAGTCTAGATTCCTGAAGCCAACCGCGTCTCTTTCCGGTAATACCGGGCTTTGGAAGGTTCATAGCCCCGATGGTCTTCGGGCAAAAGAATTGGCGTTTTCGATTTGGTATGATCGCATCAACCGGAATCCCGGTGAGCTGCGGCTGTCCACCATGGGATTTGGCGGTGGTGTTGGAATTAAAGACTGGCTCGAACTGGGAATTAACTTTGAAGTGAACCGCCGAGTTTCCGTAGGCGATTCGTCGCAGCTCAGTTTTGGTCAGCAGCAGTTGGGCTTTTTCGGCGTTGGTGGCCCCAATGCAACTCCGTTGGCTTCGGAGTTAGTGGCCGGAAGCGCCGCAATGGCGCGCCTCCGCGCTCCCGCAGCCCGAACCGGTGCTTTGACGAATACTGCCGGATACTTTAACAATGCCCCGTTCGCAAGCGCAGGTTCCCGCAACGGTGTCGGCGGCGTGAACGTGGGTCTCAAGTTCAACATTTTGTCAGAGAACAAGGGCAACCCTTTCGGCTTCGGCTTCCGCACCTATGCGGTGGTTCCCACTCATCGTTCATTGAATTTCCTCCGTTTCCGCCCGACACAGACCGGCGATTGGCAGTGGGGAACCGATTATCTCTTGAGCAAGAACCTGGGTGAGATGGCGACTTTATACGGAAACGCCGGATATCGCGGCGTCTCTAGTCCTGATAATGGCCGCGTTGTCCGGCTCTCAGACGTGATCCCGCTCAGCTTCGGCATTGAGCTTCCTCGCCACACTCGCTTCCAGTTCCTGGGCGAGCTTGGTTCGGAGATTTATGTGAGAGAAGCCACTGCAAATTCGAGTCCTGACGCAGAGAATCCGATTGACCTGACGCTCGGGCTTCGCGCTTTCATTAACCGTTACGTCAACTTCAGCGCTGGTTATCGCCGCCCGCTCAACATGAATGGCGGAGATAAAAATGGCTTTGTGTTTCAGCTCGGCTATAACTATGGTCCTCCGCTGGAAACCGCTGCGCCCGCGCCACCTAGCCTGAGTTGCTCTGCCAGCCCCACTGAAGTGCAGATTGGTCAGATGATCAGCCTGACTTCTCAAGGGACTTCTTCCGCCGGTGCTGCGTTAACTTACGCATGGACTACCACTGGCGGAACCATCCAGGGAAGCGGCCAGAATGTTCAGATTTCCACAACTGGCGCAGCTCCTGGCACCTACGTCTCAACGGTGCGCGCTACCGAAGCAGCCGGCCTGTTCGCCGATTGCAGCGCTCGCTTTACTGTGGTTGCTCCTCCGCCACCGCCCATGCCGCCGACAGTATCTTGTAACGTGGATCGTGGTCGCGTGCAGATCGGCGAAGCGGTAAATCTGTCGGCCACCGCCGCCAGCGCTCAGAACCGCCCGGTTACCGTTCAGTGGACCACCTCGGCTGGAACCATCGTTGGTTCAGGCGCTGCGGTTCGCTTGGATACTGCCGGCACTCGCGCAGGGACTATCACGGCGCGTGCCCGTGCCACGGACGATCGTAATCTCTCGGCCGAATGCACTAGCACCGTTACCGTGGAAGCCGCGCCTGCACCACCGCCGGTTGCTCAAGCACAGCTGCTTGACACCTGCACCTTTGCCAATAACTCGGCTCGCGTGGACAACGTTTGCAAGGCCAAGCTGGACTCCACCGCGCTGCGTTTACAGAGCGAGCCGGAATCGGCTCTGGTCGTGGTGGGATCTGCTGCCGGCACGGAGCGGAACGCGCAAGGTTTGTCGCAATCACGCGCGGATAACATCCGTGCATATTTGACACGCGAAAAGGGTATCGCGGAAGGTCGCCTGACTTCGCGCACTTCCGCTGCCGGTACGGGTGCAGCCGCTCGCAAGGCGGATATTCACCTCGTGCCTCGTGGCGCAACCTTCACCGCCTACAACCAGACACTGGATCGCCAGCGTGTGGAAGCTGCGAAGGCCATTTCCGTTCAGGCGCCAGCAAGCGCAGTGGCGGGTACTTCCTCCAAGAGGACCGTGCTAGTCTCGCTTCGCTAGGTTCTTTATTTCATTTAACCCGGCTCCCGGAAGTATATACTTCCGGGAGCTTTTTCATTTTTTTCGGAACCTGTGCACAACGGAGAAAGCCGTTATAATGGGCGAAGCCGGGCAACTGGAATATCTGAAAGGGAGAATGTCCAATGCAGACAGTAGGCAATGAATTTAGTTGGTTCACTCGCATGGTGCTTGCGGGAATGATGATCGTGGGCATGCTCCTGAATTCTAATCCCGTTCAGGCGGCTGAAAGCGGCGACTGTGTCCGTGGGAAGTCAACTGCTCCTATCAAGATCGAGGTATTCTCTGACTTTCAGTGTCCGGCCTGCCGCGCATTTTACCTCGAAACAATGAAGCAGGTGATGACTGAATACGGCGACACCGGCAAGGCCTGCATCGTGTACCGGGAGTTTCCGCTCAGTATGCACGCGCATGCCCGCAAGGCTGCGCGCTATGGACATGCAGCGATGAAGTTGAGCACGCAGCAGTGGGGAAAGGTCGCTGATGCGCTGTTTCAAAATCAGGAAGAATGGGGACGGACTGGCGAAATTGAATTGTCCCTGGCCAAGACGATTTCACCGAAGGAACTGGCTGAACTCAAGAAAATAGTGGGGAACCCCGGTCCCCTTGATGCCGCTATTGCCGCCGACATCAAACTTGGCGAAGCGGGGGAGATTAATTCAACTCCAACATTTTTCGTTACTGCCGCCGGCAAAACTGAAAAGGTGCCCGGTTTTATTAGGTTTCCCATCTTGAAGCGCTACTTGGACACGCGGTCGGGGCAATAAGTCGTGATCGGGCCGATTGGAAATGTCCTCCAGTGGATTTGCCGCCTCTTTCTAGGCGGGCTGTTCATCGTGGCCGGATACGTCAAGATTGCGGAGCCATTTCAGTTTGAGATGGCCATCGAGTCGTATCAAATTCTTCCCGTCTGGGGTGTCATCGCCGTAGCCCGAGCTCTTCCGTGGCTGGAAGTGGTTCTTGGCATGTTCCTGCTGGGGGGCTGGAAGCTCCACTGGTTTGCTTCATTTTGTGCCGCGCTGCTGGGGTTTTTTTTGGTTACGATGACGATCACCTACGCTCGTGGCATCGAGGCCACCTGCGGATGTTTTGGAATGGGAGAGCCGGTCAGTCCGCGCACCCTGGCACGCGACACGGGCTTCTTCGTAGCCGCTGCTTATCTCGCGGTGGTGTCCTGGAGGCGTGTAAGACCCGCCTCCAGTCTGAATAACTCCCAGTAAGAATTACTGATTACGCCATCGATTCCGCCAATGTCTCAAAACTCCTTCCCTCGCAAAGAGCACGTCGAAATCCTGATCCGGCGGATTTCCTCTCGCCTGCGAGCATTGGATGTTCCGCTTGAGATTGTAGAATCAGGAGAGGATCGCTTCCACTGCCGGTACCGTTTTAACGCGAAGGATTGCGCTGGGTTGCAGCCGGAAGAATTAATGATTCACTTTCAAATTGCGGAGCGTTTATTAGCCGGAGGGGCGGACCAGGAGTTAAACCGTTTGGTCGATTCCTTTGCGCGGAAACTAACACGAACTCAAGGATCGAATTTTGTGGAGTAGTCAGAAGTAGGAATTAACCAGGAGCATCGAACTACTTGCGCTCTGCCTGCTTCTTCTGTATCCGTTCAATATTGTGAATCGCGGCGCGGATGGTACTCAGAACGAACTGTTCATTGCCGGTCTGGGTATAACGCTGCACCGCCGCGGTATCCAGAAATACCTGTTCCCGCACCGTACCTTTTTCCAGCAAGACAGTGTATCTGCTGCTCCCTCCACTCCCACCTGGTGGAAATACACGGCAAATAACTCCCCTCATCCCTTTATGCAAGAGGAGCTTCTCGATCAAGACTCGAACTTTTTCGGCTGCTTCGGACATGAATGGCTCCGTATTTGTCTATGACTCGTCAGAAAATTACGGTATCTCTCTCAGGATCGGAGACGGCGATCAACGCTGCGCCAATCCGTAAAGCTTCTCCCACGTGTAGATGCCCGTGCTGTGTCCATCGCTCCAATGGATGCAGATGCCGTAACGCCCGACTGGCTCAATCGCCGCAGGACGCACGTCCATCGCGATGGCTGGTTCCTTCAGTATGCGCCGGCCGGTAGTTTCGTCCACGCAATGCGCGCAGGGACATTCCATCCGTAGCTTCCGAGCGATATATATAGACTCGGAACTGTCGTTCCATCGAATGCGAATGTCGTGCTCGCCAGCCCTGCCGACTTCCAAGGGCACGAGAATTTTTTCAAGTTTCTTGCCATCTGCCAAAGTCATAACTCCTGAAAAGCATCGGGTTCCATTATGCCCTCTCAAACTATGACGACGCGACACGAATCATCGCGGCCAGGCTCTTTTCCACATCGTCGTCCGTCGTTGCCCAGGAGGAGATGCTGATGCGCATCGCGGTTCGTCCCTGCCATACCGTGCTGCCGCACCAGCATGTCCCGTCCGCCTGAATTCCCGCAATCACACGCTGTGTAGTCTCCGGATCGCCAAACGAAACCAGAACCTGGTTCAATACAACATCATTCAGAATCTCGAATCCTGCCGCGCTGAGGGCTTTTGCGAATCGGCGTGCGTGACGACAGCAGCGATCAATCAATTCTGCCAATCCGCTGCGCCCTAGCGAATAGAGTGCCGCCCAAACTTCCACACCGCGCGCGCCGAGAGAGTTCTGGTGTGTAATAACTCGGCGTGCGTGAGTCCTCTTGCGGAAGATAGGCGGCCGTCACCGCCATCGCCTGGCGCAGCGCCGTGGCATCTCGTACCAGGGCAATCCCACAGTCGTACGGGACGTTCAGCCATTTATGCGCGTCTGTGGCCCACGAGTCAGCTTTCTCAAAACCAGCTACGAGATTCGTTAAACTTGGCGCCGCCTTCGCCCATAGTCCAAATGCTCCGTCCACATGCACCCATGCGCCGGCGTCGTGCGCCTGAGTGATGACGTCCGCGGCGGGATCAAACGAGCCAGTGTTGACGTTGCCGGCTTGCATGCAAACGATGCAGGGAAGCGTTAACTTCGGCAATGCATCAGCGCGCATGCGCCCCTGGCCGTCGCAAGGAACACGCAAGACCCGGTCGCGCCCCAGCCCCAGCAGTCCGAGCGACTTAAGAAGAGTGGGATGAACCTCGTCGCCTACTACAACAGTAATGAGCGGTGCGCCAAACAGTCCTTGGGAGTCTACATCCCAGCCAACTCTCTGGAGCACGGCACGCCGAGCTGCAGCGAGCGCGGTGAAGTTGGCCATGGTGCCGCCGGTTACAAATCCGCCGCCACAATCGGCCGGCAGTCCGAAGATTTCCAGTAGCCAGCGTAGCGCTACCTCCTCCAGGCGTCCTGCCACAGGGGAGATCGCTGAGCTGCCCGCGTTCTGATCCCACGCTCCGGCCAGCCAGTTTGCCGCAAGAGCCGCAGGCAATGACCCTCCGATGACGAACCCAAAATACCGGCTACCCGCCGTCGCCGAAGTCGCTGGCGATCCAACTTCATCCAGCAGCGCAAGTACTTGCTCAGGCGAAGTTGAATGATTGGGAAGTGGGATTTCCAGTTCCTTCAGTCGCGCGATGGCTTCGGATGTTGAAGCTACCGCGCGCCGATCCATGCTAGCTAGATAGCTGGCGGAGCGCGCGGCAGTATTTTCAAGCAAGTCCCTGGTGTTCATCAAGAAGGTAGCTAAAAGGTGATCTTGACCAGCGGCTCTTCCTGCTCCTGCATATTGCGAATGCTGATCTGAGCCGCAAGATTGCGAGCAATTTCGGCGAACGCTGCCGCTTCTGGTGAGCCGGGCTCCACCAGTCCGATGGGGCGCCCGTTGTCGGAGGCTTCGCGGATATTTTTGGCCAGAGGAATCTTGCCCAGCACCGGCACCTTCCATTTTGCGGCCGCACGCTCGGCTCCACCGGAGGAAAAGATTTCTTCGCGCTCACCGCAATGCTTGCAGATGTAATAGCTCATGTTTTCGATGATCCCGAGCGTCGCGCATTTCAACTGCTGGAACATGATGTGCGCCTTCTCGGCGACATTCAGCGCGACGTCCTGTGGCGTCGAAACAATCACCGCGCCGGTCAACGGGATGCGCTGGCAGAGGGTGAGTTGCACATCGCCGGTTCCTGGCGGCAGATCAATGATCAGATAGTCCAGTTCGCCCCACTCAACGTTGCGCAGAAACTCATCGACTAACTTCGAGAGCATGGGTCCACGCCAGATCACCGCTTGATCCGGCTTGATGAAAAAACCGGCGGAGATGACTTTCACTCCATAGGCCACGGGGGGAATCAATCCGCGCTGACCGGGTTTGGGCTGCTCCGTAATGCCGAGAATTGTGGGGATACTGGGTCCGTAAATATCGGCGTCCATCAGTCCCACGCGCGCGCCTGTGCCCGCAAGGGCTACAGCGAGATTTGCAGCGACTGTTGATTTGCCAACACCACCCTTGCCCGATCCTACGGGTACGATATTTTTCACGCCGGGGATGGTGAACTGTCCCGTGGGCATGGCCATTGATCGCACTTCCGCGCGCATGTCTATCTGCACGGATTTCACACCACTTATTTTCTTGACCGCTTCCTCCGCCTGGGCCTTTAACTGATCCTTCACGGGGCAGGCTGGAGTGGTCAAGTTGATGGCGAAACTGACGTCTCCACCAACAATTTTCATGTCCTGGATGAATCCGAGAGAAACGATATCGCGATGCAGATCGGGGTCCTGTACGCTGCGCAGAGCGTCTAGTACTTGCTGTTCGGTGGCCATTCTTGATCCCTGGTTCGAAATTTATTTAAAAATTCATTGGAGTTAAAGAGCGTTTTGCAGCGGACGCGGCGTGGCGATCTGTACCAGATTGCTTGCCGATGTGGTCATCTCCTGCTCACTGCCGAGCAGGTCCTGCAGCGTGGTGCGGCTGAGAACGTGATCCACCTCGCGCTGTACGGCTTGCCAAAGCGACCGGATGGAGCAGTCTATGGAGTGCGTACACATGTCTTCGGTACCGTGATAACGCCCGCAAGTATCGCTGTCGAAGATGCGTCCGCCCAGGGCGTTCAGCACATCGCCAACGAGTATTCCGTCAGGAGCGTGGGTCAATGCGTATCCACCACTTTGTCCGCGGCTGCTCTTCACAAACCCATCCTGGCGCAGAATCCGCACGAGCTTGGCGACATAAGCAACCGAGAGGCCCTCGGCCGTGGCGATCTCTGGAATGGTGAGACTCGCGCTTGCGTCGCGCCGTGCCAGTTGCAGCAGACAGCGAAGTCCGTACTCTTCCTGCGAACTGAATTTCATTGCGTTACGCCTCCACTGTAAAACCCACTACTCCATCTAGTACAAAACTCCGAGTTGCAGCTTGGCTGCTTCCGACATGCGCGCGGGCGTCCACGGCGGCTCCCAGACTAACTCGACCTTGGCGTCGGTAACGCCATCGACACTGCGCACGGCGGTTTCCACACGTCCGGGGATCGCGCCGGCCTCGGGGCAACTGGGTGCCGTCAGGGTCATCTGGATATTCACCTTACCTTCCGGATCTACAGTTAGTTCATAGATCAGGCCGAGTTCGTAGACGTTCACCGGAATTTCAGGATCATAGACCATGCGGACAGCTTCCGTGACGCGCGACTCCAGATCCAGCTTGGAAACTGGATTGTCGACGGGTGGAGTATTCTCCATTCCTGGTGCTTCCGTGGCCACAAGATTTTCTCCAGTACTATTCGTAGGGTCTGCCCCTAGTTTTTTGCTAATCCAATCAAACACGCTGATTCGTCTCCCACGATTTCCACTTCATCAATCAATTTCCCGGACTATTCCACGGAGATGTCCGGCTCCTCGCCGCGCATGGCAGCGCGGAAGGTGTGCCAGGCCAGCGTGGCGCACTTGACCCGCATCGGAAACTCCCTCAGCCCCGAGAATGCTTGGAGTTTGCCCAAACGTTCCTGGGCCGCCGCGTCGGCAGTGCCTTGCGTTACCAATCCGTGGAACTCGGTGAAAAGTTTCTCTGCATCGGCCTGCGACTTGCCCTTCAAGCGCTCGGTCATCAGAGAAGCGGAAGCGGTCGAGATGGCGCAGCCGACACCATGAAACTGCACATTCTTGACCACTTCATTTTCCATCTGCAGGAAGACCGTAACTTTGTCGCCGCACAGCGGGTTGTAGCCGGTGGCCTCGTGGTCATGGGGCTCCAGCTTGCCGAAGTTACGCGGATTCTTGCTATGATCGACGATCAATTCCTGATACAGATTCTCAAGCTCGTTCATTGCCCAAAAACCTCCCGCGCTTTTTGAATGGCTGCTACCAGCGTATCCACTTCTTCCAGCGTATTGTAGAACGCAAAGGAAGCCCGTGTCGTTCCGGCCAGCCCAAATAGTTCCATCACCGGCATGGCGCAGTGGTGTCCCGCGCGCACGGCGACTCCCTGCCGATCCATGATGGTGCCCAGATCATGCGGATGCACTCCATCCATCACGAATGACACGAGGCCAGCCTTCTCTCTGGCGGTGCCGATAATGCGCAGGCCCGGCAGAGGACTCACGCGTTGCGTCGCATATTCCAGCAATTGATGCTCATAGGCGGCAATGCGGTCCAAACCGATGGCGTTGACGTAGTCGATCGCCGCGCCGAGGCCGATGACGCCTGCGATATCCGGCGTGCCCGCCTCGAATTTATAAGGCAGGCTGTTGTAGGTCGTCTTGGTGAAGCTGACGGTGCGGATCATGTCCCCGCCGCCCTGGTAAGGAGGCATGGCCTCCAGAAGCTTCGCTTTTCCGTACAGCACGCCGATGCCCGTCGGGCCGTACAACTTATGCCCGGAAAAGGCGTAGAAATCGCAGTCCAGGGCCTGCACGTTGACGGCGGCATGAGGCACCGCCTGCGCGCCATCCACCAGCACAGGCACATTCTTCCGGTGCGCCATCTCGATCATGTGAGCAATCGGGTTCACCGTGCCGAGTGCATTGGAGATGTGGCTGATCGCTGCCAGCTTGGTGCGTGGCGTAAGTAGTCTCTCGAATTCTTCGATGATTAACTCGCCGCTGGTGGTAATGGGAGCCACGCGCAGCGTTGCGCCTTTTTCATCGCAGAGCATCTGCCAGGGGACGATATTCGAGTGATGCTCCATGGCCGTGATCAAAACCTCATCGCCCGCGCAAATATTTTTGCGGCCATATGTAGCCGCGACCAAATTGATGGATTCGGTCGCGCCGCGCGTGAAGATAATTTCCTTGGAGTGGGCTGCGCCGAGAAACCGCTGGACCTTCTGCCGTGCCGCGTCAAAACTATCCGACGCGCGCTGGCTCAGTAGATGCACGCCGCGATGAACATTGGCGCAGTCTTCGGCGTAGTAATGGTCGATAGCGTCCAGTACCGATCGAGGTTTTTGCGAAGTGGCGGCATTATCCAGATAGACCAGCGGTTGTCCGTGGACCATCTGATGCAGCGCCGGGAAGTCCTGGCGGATGCGCGCCACATCAGCGGAAGTTAATGTTTCGCTCGATGACGCAGAAGTGGGATGTACTGCGAGGGGCAAGCCTGTTATCGCCACAGGACCTCCTTTCATTTATTGCGGCTGTTATTATTTCCCGGCAACCGAAGCATTCGAGAATTCCGTGCGCAAAGCGCCTTCCAGCCAATGACGAAGCCCTTCCGGTTTCACCTTATCCAATATTTCACCGGCAAAGGCCTGAATCAACAGGGCCACCGCTTCCTCGCGCTGCAATCCGCGGGAGCGCAGGAAGAAGAGCGCTTCCGGGTCCATCTGTCCAACGGTTGCGCCATGCGTGCAGCGGACATCGTTGGCGGAAATTTCCAGCTGTGGCTTGGTGTCGATCGTCGCGTCGGCGGACAGCAGCAGGTTGCGATTCTTCTGATTGGCATCGGTCTTCTGCGCGTCGGGACGGACGATGACACGCCCATTGAATACCGCAGTGGCATGGCCGTCGAGTATGCCGTTATAGACCTGGCGGCTGGACCCGTGTGGTTTAGCGTGGTCGATGGTGGTGTGGTTGTCCACATGCTGCACGCCTTTCGCCAGGTACAACCCGTTGAGCGTGCAATCCGCGCCTTCCGCATCCAGCACGGCGCGAACTTCATTGCGCACCAACGCACCGCTCAGAGAAACGGCCAAGGCTGAAATTTGCGCGGCGTGTCCTGCATAAGCCTGCACAAGCCCAATATGAAATGACCGGTTGTTCTCCCGTACCGAGTGGTAATAATCGACCACGGCGTTTTCTCCGGCAACAATCTCGGTAACTGCATTCGAGAAGCAGATGCCGTCATCGCCCGCCTGAAAAGTTTCTGCCACCGTTACCTGCGCGTTGCGCTCGGCGACGATCAGCGTTCTGGAATGCGCGGCTGTTGGAGCACCCTGCGCTGTCGAGAGATAAACCAATTGAACCGGGTCCGTCAGCGCGACGTTCTGCGGAACAAGCACGAATGCGCCGTCCTGCCACAAAGCAGCATTCAGCGAAGTGAATGCCTGACGCCGAAGGTTCAGCGTGCGGCCCAAATAAACTCGCAGCCCGTCGGCATCCTTTGCCCTCAGGAGTGTCCGCAAACTTCCAATGCGCACGCCAGCCGGCAACGAGCCGATGCTGCTGTGCTTCTCGCTGTAATGACCGTTCACAAACACCAAGCGCGCCGTCACCGGTCCATCCCCGCCGATGGACTTGGCCTGCGCGGAAATTTCCGCACTCTCAGGTGATGATTGCCCACCCAATCCTTCATATCGAAAGGCGGTTTGAATAATGGGACTCACGTTGGTGTAGCGCCAATCCTCATCCTGGGTGGTGGGGAATTCAGCATCTTGAAATGACTGGATCGCGTCCTGACGTTGCTCCGTCAGCCACGCGGGCTCACTGGACAGCAGTTGCGCCTCCTGCTGGCGGAAGTGCGAGAGAAACAGTTCCTGCCGCTCGGTAATTTCAAGTTCAGTTGGCATCATTACAATTCCGTTTTCCTGTTGTTCTCGATATCCTGGTGGCGATTTCTTTGGCCGCAATTGCCGTTACGCGCATTAAGCAGGGACTGCTTCGCTCTCCAGCCAGGCGTAACCCTTTTCGTCCAGTTCCAGCGCCAGCTCCTTGCCGCCGGAGCGCACAATGCGCCCGTTCAGCAACACATGGACAAAGTCGGGAATGATGTAGTTCAAGAGCCGTTGATAGTGCGTAACCACGATCACGGCGCGCTCGGGCGAGCGCAACGCGTTCACGCCATCGGCGACAATGCGTAGCGCGTCAATGTCCAGACCGGAATCGGTCTCATCGAGGACGGCGAGCTTCGGCTCCAGCATGGCCATCTGGAAAATCTCATTGCGTTTCTTCTCGCCCCCGGAGAAGCCTACGTTTACCGCACGTTCGCGAAAGGCCGCGTCCATCTGCAGCAGTCCCATCTTTTTCTTAGCCGTTTCGAGAAAGTCGAATGCGTCCAGTTCCGGCATGCCCCGGTGCTTGCGCACGGCGTTTACCGAAGCGCGCATGAAGTACATGTTGCTGACACCAGGAATCTCCACCGGATACTGAAAGGCTAGAAAAACTCCTTCGCGCGCCCGCTCCTCTGGTTTCATGTCGAGCAAATTCTTGCCCATGAAATCGACCGAGCCGCCCGTTACGTGGTAGGTGTCGCGCCCGGCAAGCACCTGTGCCAGTGTACTCTTGCCGGAGCCGTTCGGACCCATGATGGCATGCACTTCTCCGGCCTTTACTTCCAGGCTCAGACCGCGCAAAATTTCGCGATCCCCCGCGGTTACTTGCAAATTCTTTACACTAAGCATTTCATTACGCTCCGCTGGGTCATTTCGCCCGCTATAAATTGCTCTCATTTGTTGCTGAATCGCTTAGCCGACGCTGCCTTCCAGGCTGACTCCGAGCAGTTTCTGCGCCTCGACGGCGAACTCCATCGGAAGTTCCTTCAGCACTTGCTTGGCGAAGCCGTTAACGATCATGGAGACTGCGTCTTCGGTGGAGATGCCGCGTTGCTGGAAGAAAAATATCTGATCTTCACCGATCTTCGAAGTCGTTGCTTCATGCTCGATCTGGGCGGTGGAGTTCTTGGCCTCCAGATAAGGGAAGGTATGGGCTTGGCACTGGTCGCCGATCAGCAGTGAATCGCACTGCGAATAGTTGCGCGCCCCCTCGGCGTTTTTCAAGATTTTCACCGCGCCACGATAGGTGTTGATGCCGCGTCCGGCCGAGATGCCCTTGGACACAATCGTGCTGCGTGTGTTGCGACCGATGTGGATCATCTTGGTGCCGGTGTCTGCCTGTTGGCGATTGTTGGTAAGCGCGACGGAATAGAACTCTCCGACGGAATTGTCGCCCTGCAGAATGCAGCTCGGATATTTCCAGGTGATCGCCGAGCCGGTCTCAACCTGAGTCCAGGATATCTTGGAGTTGACGCCAGCGCACTTGCCGCGCTTAGTTACGAAATTGTAGATTCCGCCCTTGCCGTCCTTATCGCCGGGATACCAGTTCTGTATGGTCGAGTATTTGATCTGCGCGTTGTCGTGCGCGACCAGCTCCACTACGGCGGCGTGCAGTTGGTTCTCATCCCGAGAGGGGGCCGTGCAGCCTTCCAGGTAGCTGACATAGCTGCCTTCATCCGCGATAATCAGGGTGCGCTCAAACTGGCCGGTGGACTTGGCGTTGATGCGGAAGTAGGTGGAAAGCTCCATGGGACAGCGCACGCCCTTGGGTACATAGCAGAACGAGCCATCGGTAAACACCGCTGAGTTCAGCGCGGCATAGTAGTTGTCAGTCGTCGGAACGACAGAGCCCAGATACTTGCGCACCAACTCTGGATGATTTATTACTGCTTCGGAAAATGAACCAAAGATGATGCCCTTTTCCGCCAGTTTTTCCTTGAAGGTGGTGGCCACCGAGACGCTATCGAATACGGCGTCTACGGCGATGCCTGCCAGCTGTTCGCGCTCATGCAGAGGTATGCCCAGCTTCTCGTAGGTTTCCAGCAACTTCGGGTCGATCTCTGCGAGACTCTTGGGGCCGTCCTTCTTGATCTTGGGAGCGGAGTAGTAAGAGATGGCCTGGAAGTCGATTGGCGGAAAATTTACCATGGCCCAGTCCGGCTCACGCATTTTTAGCCAGTGGCGATAAGCACTCAACCGCCATTCCGTCAGCCAGACCGGCTCATGCTTTTTCGCTGAAATCATACGGATTACGTCTTCATTAAGCCCCGGGGGAACAGTTTCCTGCTCAATATCGGTAACGAATCCGTATTTATACTCTTGATTTGAAAGGACTTCTATGTTGTTTGCGGTGCTACCCATAAGAACTTTCTCCTCAGCCAAGGCCCATCATACGAACAAAATACTTTTTTGTCAAGATTGCTATACAAAATAGTCAAGATTCATTTCGTCGCGGTTGGGCTTGTGCAATGGGTCAATTTCTATTGCATACACTTTGCCTGAGTTATGATGTTGGATTGTCCTTGCGGAAGCATGGATATGGTAAACGATTATCCTACAAGCTAAAGAGATGGAATGAGCCTAAGAGCCAAAATTCACAAACCGTCCGAGCCATTGGTTTTTTACGAGATTGTTCCTCCAAGCGTTGACGATTCGTCCGAGATGGAGGATCGACTGAAGCTCGTGGGCGATGTGGCGGGACTGGTCGATGTGATCAACATCCCGGAGATTCGCGACGAGTTGGCCCGTGGCCCGCGCCGGGGGAATTTCCGCCAGCGTATCGAGCCGCGAGTGTTTGCCAAAGCGATCCACGACCGGCATTCGCTGGAAACTTCCGTGAATCGCGTGACGGTCCATGATTCGCTGGATGATCAACGCAGATGGTTGAAGGAGTCGGCTGAAGTCTACGGCGTGCGGGATCTGATTCTGGTCGGGGGTGAATCTGTGCAGTTTACCTATCCCGGTCCGAGTGTTTCTGAAACGGCAAAGCTCGCCAACGCGGAAAAATTGGATTTACTGCTGGGAGGGATCACCATACCTTCGCGGCCACGCGAAGCGGAGCGTGTACTTTCCAAGCATAAAAGCGGTATCGAGTTCTTCACCACTCAGGTATTGCTGGATGCCGCACCCACGGTCAGTCTTCTGCGGGCGCTGGATGGCGTGAAAGCGCATTTGATACTTAGCTTCACGCCGGTCAGCCATCCCCGCGATCTGACCTTTTTGAAGTGGCTGGGCGTGGGCGTGCCGGAGTCCCTTGCAATCAGTGTAGATCAGGCCCCGGAACGGGAATCGGCTGCGGCTGCGTCCATTGAACTGGCTAAGCGGATTCTTCAGGAGGTCTTCAGCCACCTCACTCCGCTTTCTCCCGCCATCGGTATTCAGGTGGAGCGCATCACCAAGCGCAATTCCGCCGCTGCTTTACAGATGCTTATCGAGCTTGCGGATTTTTATCCTAAACTATTGCGCCAAACAATGTCCGCAATGCCTGTAGATACTACTCAGCCGAAATAACGCCTTCTCCGGGGGAGGCTTATAGGGAGAAAGTCGCTTGAATTCAGAAGTCGAATCTCCAGACCAAGTGCCCGCAGCGTACCGAGAGCAGCGCGATAAGATTGCCGCCAGGTCGGCCAGCGTTGGCGTCCTCGGACTTGGCTATGTGGGGCTTCCGCTGGCGGTGGAACTGGCACGGGCTGGATTTCGTGTTACTGGAATCGATATTGATGCGAGCAAAGTAAGTAATATACGGGCCGGGAAATCCTACATCCCAGATGTTTCATCGGAAGAGCTTGCCGCTCTCGTCCAGTCAGGACGTTTGAGTGCTACTGAGAGCTACGCGGCCCTGGCGTCCTGCGATGTAGTGGATATATGCGTGCCTACTCCGCTGCGTAAGACCAAAGATCCAGACCTGTCATTCATCCTCTCCGCTGTCGAGCAAATTCAGCGGTTTCTGCACCCGGGAATGCTGGTGATACTCGAGAGTACGACCTACCCGGGCACCACCGAAGAGCTTGTACTGCCACGGCTGGCCGAAAGCGGGTTACGGGTTGGGGAACAATTTTTTCTCTGCTATTCACCAGAGCGGGTTGATCCCGGCACTGCCAGCTACCACACTCACAATATCCCGAAGGTAGTGGGCGGCGTAACCAAGCGTTGCGCGGAACTGGGTGCATTGTTCTATCAGCAGGCCATAGAGACCGTGGTCCCGGTCTCTTCCACCAAAGTGGCGGAGATGGTGAAATTGCTTGAGAACACCTACCGCTCCATCAACATCGGGTTGGCCAACGAGATGGCCCTGCTTTGCGATCGCATGGGAATCGATGTCTGGGAAGTTATCGACGCAGCGGCTACCAAACCTTTCGGATTCATGCCTTTCTATCCCGGGCCGGGACTTGGTGGTCACTGCATCCCTGTTGACCCTTTTTATCTTTCCTGGAAGGCAAAGATGGATGGCACAACGGCCTACTTTATCGAGTTGGCGGGACGCATCAATTCTTCCATGCCGCAGTTTGTGGTTCAGAAAATTCAGTCTGCACTCAATCAGCGCTCGCTTGCCGTGAACGGTGCGCGCGTTCATCTGTTGGGTGTGGCCTATAAACGCGATGTCGCCGATACACGCGAGTCGCCAGCGCTGGACGTGATGATCTTGCTCGATCGGCTGGGTGCCCGGTTGTCCTACAGCGACCCGCACGTGCCTCGCATCAGCCTGAACGGTCTTACTTGTGAGGCGGTACCGGTCTTCCCTGCATGCCGCGATGCAGCGTGCGTCGTGCTCCTCACCGATCACACCGCATTCGACTACGCCGCGATTGCGCAGCAGTCGCCATTGATTGTAGATTCGCGCAATGCCTTCCGTGACTTGCCATCCCCGCACATTATTAAGTTATAGACCATCTTCCTGGATGGTTTACCCGAGCCGCGACCGAGAGTGGGCGGTCAGGTTCAACGGTCGCTGATGATCGTCCAGCGTGACAGCTCCCTCTCGGTGTGGCTCGGGTCGAGCAAAAATGCGGCTAAGGCAAGAACTGTGGCCAATCGTGAAGCGTATCGCGGTGGGCATCGATCTGTATGCGCCACCCGTCCGTGCGGATACTCAGTGCTCCTTGCTTGGCTGTGCTATATACCGGAATGCCGGCGGCAGAAAGGGCCTCGATTACTTGAGGGCTGGGATGCCCGAATCGCCCGAAAGCGCCGACTGATATGAGTGCGAAACTTGGATTTACTTGCGCAAGAAACTCGGGAGTCGTGGATGTCCGGCTGCCGTGATGCGCGACTTTCAGGACATCGCTGGCAAGCTGCTTCCCACTGCCAGTCAGCAAATGTTCCATGCGGGTCTCAATGTCTCCCGCGAGCAGAATGCTCCGTTGACCCAACGCTAACCGCAATACAATCGAATCGTCGTTGCTAACTCTTCGCGGTGCCCAATCAGGTGGTGGCGACAATACTTCCAGTTGAACCCCATCGATTTTCCGTGCGCTGTTCTCCGTTTGGCTAGTTACTGGCCAAATGATTTTTGCTCCCGCGGCACGGGCGCGATTACGCAGCCAGTCCATTTTCCGGTCCGCGGCGTCCGGACCCATCCAGAATTCCCCAACCGAAAAATTTTCAAATATGGCCTCGAGGCCGCCCATGTGATCAAAATGATCGTGGGAGAGAACCACATAGTCCAGCCGTGTGATCCCACGATTCCAGAGGTAGGAGGAAACCACTGTTTCGCCGATGTCCTGCCTGCGCACGGGAGAGCCGGGGATGGGGATGCTTCCTCCCGCATCAATCAGCATCGTGGTGCCCTGGGGAAAGCAGACCAGTAGAGCGTCGCCCTGACCCACATCGATTGATGTAACCTCAAGTTGGCCTGCAGCGCAACTCGTCCCCGGTCGCATCCACGTCAGCGTAACGCAACAGGCGATCAACGCGGCGGCCATCGCGCCACTCCATTTTGAACGGCGGGCGATTAGTGCAGCCAGCGAAACCGTCGTCAAAAGAAAAACCAGTGAAAGCCAAAATGGAGGTGTGGCCACACGGCTGTTGAGGGCCGTTAATTCCGCCGCGAGTTCTGTTGTTGACGCCAGGGCCGCGATGGTCCAGCCAAGCAGTGGAGCCAATAGTTGAGCCAGCGGCGGGGCCAGGTAGACTAGCGGCACGAGGATGATCCCGAGCATCACGATGCAGCTAGCCGTGGGCAGGATCAGCAGATTGGCCAGTACGCCGGACCACGTCAGCCGGTGGAAATAGAGTGCGGTTATCAGCGCATATCCAGCTTGCATCGTGGCGGTGAAAAGCAGCGCCTCCGCCAGACTGATTACCATCCATGCGCTGGATCGCAGTGTCTCCCGAATACCTCGCTGCAGCCTGCTGGATTCGCGTGATGGAACAACCAGATAATCAATCAGCGTTCGCAGATCCATGCGGAATTGCGCTTGAGCCGGGGTGAAACGGCTGTCGCCCTTTTCGTTGAATAATTCCCGTAGCGCGGAACGGAGCGGTGAGATAGTCCACGCGACAGCGGGCAGGGCAATTGCGGCCAGCGTCAACACTGCAAGGAAAGAAAGTTGGAATCCCCAATCCCACAGATCGGATGGATGCAGTGTCAACAACAATAGCGCGGTGGCGGCCAATGAATTAATTAGAGCGCGGCGTCGGAAGAACAATCGTGCTATGAGATAAACGAAAAACATCAGGGAGGCGCGAACAATGGGAATCTCCGATTGTGCCAGCAGGGCAAAGCTGGCCACTGATCCAAACACGATGAGTGAAGAAAGCCAGTTTGGAAGGCGCAGAGATATGAGTAGCAACAGCAACGGCACGGCGAAGACGGCTACGTTCCACCCCGAAATGACCAGTACGTGATACGTGCCGCTTTCCTGAAAGGCACGCTCCGTGCGCGGGTCGAGCCAGTTGTCATCGCCCAGTAGCATGGCTTTCAGAATGCTCTGCTTTACGGGCTGTCCTGCAAGCAAATGTTCGATGGCCTTCAGCGAGCCTTCGCGAGCGCGGAAGACTACGCTACGCCATTGGGATCCAGCTTGGCCGGGCAACACTTGCAAGTCGGTCTTCCGGTTCCGCAACAAGGCGGTAAAGGAGATGCCTTGCCGACGCATGGAACCAGCGTAATCAAAGGAGCCGGGGTTGCCAAAGTTGCGAGGCGCGCGCAGATCACGTAGCGAGATCGCTACGCGCGAACCGTAGTCGAGATGGAGCGGAGGCTCTTCCTGGTTGCGCGGATAATAGTAGACGCGAATTGCTCCCGAGGTAGGGAAGCGAAGTCCATTCTGCTCGATTTGCTCAACAGCAAGGTCAATGACGTAAGTCCCCGGACGCACCTGACTAGGAGTGAGGGCCCATCCATGAATTTTAACTGGTTGCCCAGGATTAATACTCCCGCTGCGCGAAAGTGATTCGATGTGATTCGGCGGTGGACTCATGCGCTCAAAGGACGCAAGAAACGCGCCGCCAACAAAGACACCAATCCACGCCACGATCAGTGCGGGCCATAACCTTTTTTTGAAGCTTAGTAAGGATGCCAGCAGAGCGGAAGCGATCAGTACAATTAGTTGTTCATGAGCGCGAAGATGGAAGTAGGGTGCTATGGCGATTCCGCTGGCGAACGCCAGCGCAACGGGAAGTAGAGGCGAATGAGTCAATTCAGCCGTTCCCCGGTCTGAGGATTGTGAACTATCGCCATCGTCCGGCCGTGTGAACGAGCGCTTACTCAGGCAGCGCCATGTGGACAATGGCCTCCAGATGATACGTCTGTGGGAACAGATCAATCAAGTGAACGGAAGTGATTTTGTACGAAGCCTGTTGAAACACCGCCAGATCTCGAGCCAGCGTAGTCGGATCGCAGGAGACGTACACCATGCGGCGCGGGCGCATCGCGACGATTGCATCACGCACGGGAGGGGGTAAGCCATGTCGCGGCGGGTCTACCAGGACCAAATCCCACGGCTGGCGCGAGGGCTTGGATGCGATGAAAGATTCGGCGGTGATGGGGTAGACATAAACCTGCGAAGCCGCGACACCGGAATTGGTCTGGAGGTCGCCGGATGCGGATGGATGGGACTCCACCGCGATCACATGCTCGAAGCGACGCGATAGCGGCAGCGTGAAGAATCCTACTCCCGCGAACAAGTCGAGCGCGCGCACGCCACGCGCATCGCCCAGCGCGGCATCAATCATCTTTTCCAGCAGACGGCGGTTGGTCTGGAAAAACGAGTGGTGGCTGACACGGTAATGGAACTCACCAGACTTCATGATGACTGCACCGGTGCCCCATACCCTGTTATGCGGTGGTTCACGATGCACCAGACGGTTCCTGGCACCTTGCCGAATGGGCTCAAATTGCTGCGTCCAGCATACCGACTCAAATTTTGGCAGTGCGGCCATCCATGCGTCGCCAAATACTCCGGGCCCTGAATCACGCGCGGTAATTGTCGCCATCAAAGAGCGGTCCTCATCGGTGGCGAATAGTTCAATCTCCATGGCGCCGTCTGGGAAAATGGAAGTTAGTTCACCAGCGGCCAGCGAACGAATCGCCGCCTGCAGGCCGGGCGAGCTGATGGCACAGGCGTCGACTGGGCACAGTTGCTGCGACTGGTTTTCGAGATACCCCAGACGAAACTCGCTGCCATTCTTTCGCGCATGGAGACGGATGCGATTCCGGTACTCCCACGGCTCGGCGGAGATAGTTTCGATGGGCGCGTCGAGCTTCAGCTTGCCGATGCGCTCGAAGCACTCGGCGAGAATATCGCGCTTCCATTCGAGTTGACGGGTGTAGGGAATCTGCTGATGATGGCAGCCGCCGCAGTTCGTAAAGAACGGGCAGGGCGCTTCGATGCGATCCGGGCTGGCCGCGAGAACCTGAATCAGCCGCGCCCGCCGAACGCCCTTCTTGGCCGGTTCGATCTCCACCGCGACGCGTTCGCCCGGAAGCGCACCCGGCACCAGTACGATGCCCTCCGGGGTGCGCGCCAACCCTTCGCCGCCATAAACGAGCTTCTCGATGGTTACTTCGCTCGCTGCTGTCTCTGCCGTTGTCATTGAATTGGGCGCTTCTTTCTCATCAGGTTCACAGATAGAACAAAGGTTTTACAAATAGAACAAACTTAGGCGCGGCAGTTCGGATATCTCCAGAATCTTCCGAATCTCAAACTGCTTTTCCAAATCCCTGATCTGGGCGCTGGACATCTTGCCACGGAACGGCGCGAGTTGACGGTCGCGCTCGCCGCGTATGACCACCAAAGCATCCTCTGCGCAGGCCTGCATCAGGATGGAGAACATCTTCTCCTCCAAAATGCTCATGCGCTGCTCCATGGCCTGCAAGTCCAACGCCTCACCCGCGCGCGCGAGCGTAGATTGTTCGCGCAAGGAGGCCGCAATCGCCGACATACTAGTGGCGGATTCCGCGCGCCCTTGCTTGAACATTCCTTCCGCTGCCCGAGCCACTGCGGAGGCGTTCTTTTCCAGATAATCCGCCAGTGCTTCGTGCGGAAACGGCGGTGGCGTGGCCGCATGAGGCAGACCCGCATGATCCTTTTCCTCTACCGCCTCCAGCACCGCCTGATGACAATAGGCCAGCCCATTCACGCGGCGTGTCTTTCCTTTGCGCTGTTCATACTTCTCAAAGGTGCGGTCAATGCCCTTCAGAATGGCCTCAATGGGAATGTCGGCTTGCTTCCACGAGTCGATCAACGCCCAGTCGAGCGTAGTCAGCAGGATGGCCGTGCCGCGCTTCTTCCAGAAATACTCTTCAATCTCGGTGAAATAGTTGAAGTAGTTTTCCATAGAAGCATTGGGCGGATCGGCTCGGAGGCGGACGAGGTCCGCATGCGGATGAGTCGTTGTCGCCGCGGGATGTAGGTCAGCGTTTACGGGAGGACTCCTTGTGCGAGCGCTGTTTTCTCCCTTGCTCCCAGTATAGGCGAAGCCCTTCCAGCGTCAGATGTTCATCGACTGCTTCGATATATTTGGACCCTCCGGCGATCAGCGCCGCTTGTCCGCCTGTGGCCACCACATGCGTGCGCGGCCCCAGCTCGTTTTTCAGGCGCTCCAGGATGCCGTCCACCATGCCGACAAATCCATAAAAAAAACCGGCCTGCAGCGATCTCGCCGTGTTGGTGCCGATGATCTCTCCCGGATCGCTGATCTCCACGCGAAACAAGCGCGCGGCGCGTGCTGACAAGGCATCGGCGGCAATGCCGATTCCGGGCGCGAGCACTCCGCCCATGTACTCGCCATTCCGCGAGACCACATCAAAATTGATCGCCGTGCCGAAGTCGACCACCACGCAGGGGCCGCCGTACTTGGCGTATGCCGCAATGCCGTTGGCGATGCGATCCGCACCCACTTCGAGCGGATTGTCATAGAGCACCGGCATCACCGTGCTCTCTCCCGCGGATACAAAAACAGCCTGGCGTTTGAAGTAGCGCTCCGCCATCTGGGCCAGCGTGCTGTTGAGTGGCGGGACTACACTGGCGATCACTACACCTTCAATGCGCGCATGCGCCATTCCCGCCAGCCGGAACAGGTCGCGGGTGAGGATTCCGTACTCGTCCACAGTCTGCTCGCGCGCGGTGCGCAGCCGCCAGTCGGCGACCAGCTTGTCGCCGGAATACACGCCCAGCACGGTGTTGGTGTTACCGACATCCATGGCCAGCAGCAGCTTGCTGGATACACTGGTTTGTTTTCTTGCTGATTTCAGCGGATCGCCCTCTACTCTATGGAATCCTTACGGCAAAATTCCTGCCATGGCCGTACTTACTTACAACGGTCTTACGTGGCCCGCAATTATTTTTTCAAGCCCACCGTCATCGCGGCGCAAAAGCAGAACACCCTCTGGCGTTAATCCAGCCGTTGTTCCGGTTATAAAATGCCCGTCTTCACCGGCGCGGACGCGTTTGCCGGCAGCATAACTGGAGATGGTTGAAAATTGTTTCAGCATCGGTTGCGCGCCGTCCACCAGTAATGAATTATAGTCCTCCTCCAGCCGCTTCAGGACGGAAATCAGCAGATCCACACGCGGGATGGGCTGTCCCGCCTCCAATAATAACGATGTTGGCTCCGTCTCCAGCCCCTCCGGAAACTGCGTGTTGTTCACGTTGATGCCAATGCCCATCAGCACGTGCCACAGTCGCTCCGATTGGGCGCGCTCTGGATCGGCGCGCATCTCTACCAGTATTCCGGCGCATTTTTTCCCGCTGATCAATAAATCGTTGGGCCAGCGCAGGTCTACTCGGTCGGAAACGAACGGCCGCACGGCTTCAGCCAAACTGACGCCTGCCATCAGCGTCAGCACCGGCGCGGCCACCGGAGCGATCTTTGGACGAAGGATCAGCGTGAAGTATAGCCCCGCGCCGGGCTCGGAGACCCACTGCCTCCCGAGCCGCCCACGCCCAGCGGTCTGTTCTTCGGCCATCACCAGCGTGCCGGTGGGTGCGCCCTCTTCCGCGAGACGCGCGGCTTCCGTCATGGTCGAATCAATAGTCTCGTAAAAATGAAACGGATACCCGAATCGTTCATGACTCGCTGCGCTTGCGCCACTGGAAGCCAATGACTGCCGGACGGCTGCGGCAATGTAATTCTCTGGCATGTTTATTCTCGGGGTGCGGCGATTCGATGTAGCCTGAAATCGGGCAGACTAGTTTAGGCTCTTGAGCGTTTCCGCGATCTTGATTAACAGGCCCGCCACTTCCTCGCTGCGCTTGCGCATTCCTGCAACGATGTGCGCCGGAGCCTTGGCCAGAAAGTTTTCATTGCCGAGCTGGTTCGCGAGCGAAATTGTTTCCTTCTCAAATTTCTGCAATTCCTTTTCGAGACGAATGCGTTCGGCGGCGGGGTCAACGGCGTCGGCCAGCGCGATACGCAGCGAATATCGTGGCATGGATCGCACGGCGCCACCGGCCTCCGCCAGCGGCTCGTTGCTGACTTCGAGCGCGCTGACAGTGCTGAGTCTCTCGATGGCATTGCGGTAACGTGTCGCCGCTTGATTCGTCGCATCGTCCATGCCGCGGAGCTGCACGGGGATTTTCTTCTTGGCATCCACCTTCATCTCGGCGCGCATGTTGCGGACATTGACGATGATGTCCTGCAGCAATTGCATATCCTGCTCGGCCGCTTCATCAATCCAGGTTGGTTCGGATGCGGGATATTTTGCGTGCGAGATGGAGCCGTCGCGCGGGGCCAGCCGCTGCCAGAGTTCCTCGGTGATGAAGGGCATCATGGGATGCAGCAGGCGCAGTGCGAGATCCAGCGCGCGGCAGAGATTGTCGGCGGATGCAGCCAAGCGCGCGGGATTGCCGGCGTCGGCTTCAAAGCTGAGCTTCTTCAGTTCCAGATACCAGTCGCAGAACTCGCCCCAGAAGAAGTGATAGACCTCATGCGCGGCATCGTGGAAACGGAACGCGTTCCACGCATCGGCGGTAGTGGCGGCGAGTCGCGAGAGGCGCGAGAATATCCATCGGTCTTCGAAGGATACTTCCTCACCGCCAGCCGCGACGGGACGGAAGTTGCCGTCAGATGGCGGCGTCCACTCGGTGATGCCCGCCCTTTCAAGCGACATGGTCAGGAAGCGCGAGGCGTTCCAAATCTTATTGGCGAACGCGCGATAACCCTCCATGCGATCTTCCGAGAGCGCAATGTCCGTACCCGGTGCGGCCATCACCGCCAGCGTAAAGCGCACGGCGTCCGTGCCGTACTTTTCCGTGACTACCAAAGGATCAATCACGTTGCCCTTGGTCTTGGACATTTTTTGTTTATCGGCGTCGCGCACGAGCTGGTGGATGTAGACCGTCTCGAACGGAACTTTGCCCATGAACTCGATGCCCATCATCATCATGCGCGCCACCCAGAAAAACAGGATGTCGAAGCCGGTGATCAGCAGTGATGTCGGATAGAACGTGGCCAAGTCGCGTGTCTGCACTGGCCAGCCGAGCGTCGAGAACGGCCACAGTGCGGAGCTGAACCAGGTGTCCAGAACGTCAGTGTCCTGCCGCAGCGCCGAGCCGCCGCACTTCGAACATTGGGCTGGCGTCTCGCGCGCCACGATCACTTCGCTGCAACTCTCGCAGTGCCACGCCGGGATGCGGTGCCCCCACCAGAGCTGCCGCGAGATGACCCAGTCGTGAATGTTGCGCATCCACTCGAAGTAAATCTTGGTGTAATTTTCGGGAACAAATTTGGTGCGACCGTCTTCCACGGCTTTGGTCGCCGCGTCGGCCAGCGGGGCAACTTTGACGAACCACTGTGTGGACAGGCGTGGCTCAACGGGCGTCTTGCAGCGCTGACAGCGGCCGAGAGGCAACGTGTGCGGCTCCAGTTTTTCCAGCAGGCCCTGCTGTTTCAGATCTTCGAGTATCCGCTTGCGCGCTTCGTAACGGTCAAGATCGGCATACGCTCCGGCATTTTGGTTCATCCGGCCCGTCTCGTCCATCACGTCGATCTGCGGGAGGTTGTGGCGCAGGCCAGCCTGGAAGTCGTTGGCGTCGTGCGCGGGCGTTACCTTCACCGCGCCGGTGCCGAACTCGGGGTCGGCCAGTTCGTCGAGGATGAAGGGAATCTCGCGACCCATCAGCGGCAAGCGCACCGACTTGCCGTGAAACTTTGTGTAGCGTTCGTCGCGCGGATTCACGCAGACGGCGGTGTCGCCCAGCATCGTCTCGGGCCGCGTCGTCGCGACGATCACATATTCGGTTTCCTCATTCTCTGGCCCGATTACTGGATAACGAATGTAGTAGAGATGCCCCGGCTCCTGCTCATGCACTGTTTCGAGATCAGAGATGGCCGTCTGGCAGCGCGGGCACCAGTTGACGATGTACTTGCCGCGATAGATGAGCTTCTTCTCGTAGAGCGTGACGAAAACTTCGCGCACTGCGGCAGAGAGGCCGGGGTCCAGCGTGAAGCGCTCACGCGACCAGTCGCACGACGCGCCCAGCCGCAGCATCTGCCGCTTGATGTTGTCGCCGCTCTGCTCCTTCCACTCCCATACCTTTTCCTCGAACTTTTCGCGGCCCAGGTCGCGCCGCTTGATTCCTTGCTCGGCAAGCTGGCGCTCCACCACCATCTGCGTGGCGATTCCAGCGTGGTCCGTGCCCGGCAGCCAAAGCGTGTTAAAACCCTGCATACGCTTCCAGCGCACGATGATGTCGATGAGGGTGTGCTCCAGCATGTGTCCCATGTGGAGCGAGCCGGTTACGTTGGGAGGCGGAATGACCAGCGAAAACATGGGCGCAGTGGAGTCGGCGTCGGCCTTGTAAAGGCCCTTCTCCACCCACTCACTCGCCCAGCGCGGTTCGATTTCGCCCGGATTATAAGCTTTTGCAATCTCAGCCATAGAAACTCTGATTATGCCGTCTACACGGGCAAAGCGTCAATTGAAGGGCAAAACAGGCGCGGAGTATTAGGAGATCAAACCTGCCCTCGCATAATGATATAATCGCTCGCCATGGAACTAAACGAACAAAACCTCCGGCAAATCCTCGTTGAGCAACGGGAAGAATACCAACGGTATCTGAACACCCAGGGCAACGAATACCAAAAGTATCTGGACACCCAGCGCGACGAATACCAGCGTTATCTGGGGGTATTCGCCGAAGACCTTGGTTCAAAAGTCCAAGCGGTCGCCGAAGGACATCAAGTACTCCGCCAGGAAATGGCCGAGGGCTTCCGGGATGTGAAACTGGAAGTGGAGCAGGTTCGCTTTGAAATGGAGCTGGTGCGATCCGAGCTTTCCATCATTCGCAACGATCTGAAACAGAAAGTGGGCCGCGACGAATTGGCGGTTCTGGAAGCTCGTGTGGCGAAGCTGGAGCATGAAGCGCGGACCAGGTAGCGCCGCTGGATTTGAGACGCTCGGCTCGTTGCGCCAAATATAAGGAGGGTGCCGATGACGCGATTACGTATCCATCCAGGATGGTCGTTCGGCCTGCTCTTGCTGCTTGGGCTGGCTACCCTAACCTCCTCGTCGCAACATTCTCTCCCAAAGACCGCAAGGGAACGAGCCGACAGTGGCGCCAGACTGGCGGGGATGCCGCTCTACTTTGAACCCAACCTGGGCCAGGCAAATCCGCAGGTGAAGATGCTGGCGCGCGGGGCCGGGATGTTTTTCCGAAGCGAAGATGTGGCGATGCTGCTGCCCTCCGGCCACTCGTCAGCCGCTTTCCCTATGGAGATGAAGTGGATCGGCGGCAATGCTGCTCCGGAAATTATCGGAGAGAATCCGCGGGATGGGCGATCCCATTATTTTATTGGCGATGATCCGCGGGCATGGGTAACTGACGTGGCCCAGCATTCAGGTGTCCGCTACCGCGAAGTGTACTCCGGCATTGATGTTGTATTTCACGCTACTCAGGGGCAAATTGAATACGACTATATGGTGCAGCCCGGAGCCGACCCCGCACAAATCAAAATGGAACTCTCGGGAGGCGAGGATTTTTATCTGGATGGGGCGGGGAATCTGACCATTCGCTCCGCGGGAAACACATTCACGCATCGCGCTCCGGTTGTGTATCAGGTGGAACGAGGCGAACGACAATTGATAGCGGGCGCATTCCGCGTTTTGTCGGCTGATCCTTTGCAAGTGGGATTCGATCTGGCTGAGTATGACCACAGCCGCGAGTTGGTGATCGATCCGGTGATGGAGTACGGACGGTTTTTCGGCGGCAGCCAGGAGGAGGAGATTCTCTCTATCGCGGTCGATAAAGATGGTTTCATCTATATGTCAGGCGAAACGTCGTCGCCGGATTTGCCGCTTTCGGCGGGCAAGCTCGCTCATCCCGCGAGCGTTTTTCAGACGAAAGGCAACACACTGGCGTTTGTGGCCAAGCTCGATCCCACGGGCACGAAGTTGATCTATTGCACATATCTTGGCGGCAGCAAGACGGCTGTCGGGCACAACCTCAAGATCGACGCCGCGGGCAACGCCTACATCGGCGGGCGCACCGAGGCCAGCGATTTTCCGTTGATGAAACCCATTCAGGCCAAGTTTGGCGGCGGGTCGGATGATGGATTCATTACCAAGCTGAACGCCGCGGGCAACGCGTTGATCTATTCCACATATCTCGGCGGAAGCGAATACGACCAAGGGCGCGCGCTGGCGGTGGACGCGGCTGGCAACGCCTATCTGACAGGAATCACCGAATCGGCAAATTTTCCGGTGAAGAATCCCATTCAGGTGAAGTACGCCGGTAAGCAGGATACATTCGCGTTGAAGATCAATCCCGCCGGATCGGCGTTGGTGTACTCCACATATCTCGGCGGGGCAGGCGATGATGTGGGGCACGCCATCACCGTGGATGCCGCTGGCAGCGCGTACATCACGGGCCTGACCAACTCGGCTGATTTTCCCACCGCCAAGCCCCTGCAGAGTGCCTTCAAGGGTGGCGAGGGCGACGACACCATTGTAGTGAAAATCAATCCCGACGGAACCGCGCTCGTGTACTCGACATTTCTTGGTGGCAGCAAGGATGACGAAAGCCGTGGCATCGTTGTGGATGCGGCGGGTAACGCCACCATCACGGGTTACACGCAATCGTCTGACTTTCCCACCGCGAAGCCGTTGCAAGCGAAGTTCGGCGGCGGGGCGCAGGATATCTTCGTTTCCTCGCTGCGCGCCGATGGCGCCGCGCTCAACTATTCAACATTCCTCGGCGGCAGCGGAGCTGATTACGGTCGCGGCCTTGCGCTCAACGCGGCGGGTGATGTTTATCTCACCGGCTACACGGACTCTAAAAACTTTCCTCTAAAGAATCCGTTGCAGCCCAATTACGCCGGAGGGACGGCCGACACGTTCTACGCAAAGCTTGACCGCACGGGAGCTACGCTAGTTGTTTCCAGCTTTCTCGGCGGTGACCTGTATGAGCGAGGACGAGGCATCGCGGTAAGCGCGCATGGCGAAGTCTACATTTCTGGACGCACGGAATCGAAGAATTTCCCTGTTACCAAGCCGCATTCACCAGCATTTGGCGGCGGACCGAACGATGCGTTTCTGGTGAAGATTTGGGAGAAGTGATTGTCGGGGCGCGCGAGGCTGTTGCTCGTATCTTCCAGAAAAGCATATCCCTTGCGGCGCTCGGGATGACGACTTTGGGGGAGCGATTAAGCGACGGGCGGGCGGCGGGTGTGCCATTCGGTGGCTTGCTCGTAGGCGTAGCCGGCGTGTAACACGCTGGCTTCGTCCCACATGCGTCCAACGATCTGCAAGCCCACGGGCAGGCCCTCCGAGTCGAATCCGCAGCAGACCGAAAGCGCCGGGTGGCCGGAGGCGTTGAAGCAGCGCGTAAAGCGTGTCGCCGCCGTTCGCGCATCCTCTTCGTTTTTTCCCAGCAATACATTCTTGGTTCCAATGGGAAACGCCGTGAGGGGAGTGGCGGGCGTGATGAGTACATCCACGCTTGCGAATACTTTTTCGAGCGCGATGCGAAATTGGTTGCGCGCCAGTTGGGCAAGCACATAATCGCGGGCCGAAATCTCACTGCCGCGTTCGATGATGAGTCGAACGTCCGCGCCAAGATCATCGGGCCGCTCGGCCAGATGCTGGGCGTGTCCGGCATGTCCTTCCACCAGCAACGCGGTGCGGCTGACTTCCGTTAGCGCGGCCATGTCCGGCAGCTTCACAGTGAAGATGCCAGCGCCGAGGTCTTCCATCACCGCTGGCACGCGGCTGAAGAGTTGAGCGACTTCCGGGTGTATATCGACGTTGAAGTAATCCTCTGCAACTCCTACGCGAAGGCCCTGCAATGATTTGCGCAGGCTGATTTCCGTCGCTGGTCGGTCGGCGGAGTAGCCGTCCTCGGGATCGTATCCAGACAGCACTTGATAGAGGATGCCCACGTCCACCACGGAGCGGGCCATCGGTCCCACGTGATCGAGCGTCGGTCCCAGCGGATAGACGCCGCGGCAACTGATGCGCCCGAAGCTAGGCTTGAGTCCGGCAACGCCGCAGAACGATCCGGGGATGCGGATGGAGCCGCCGGTGTCGGTGCCGAGCGCGGCGAAACACATTTCTGTGGCCACGGCCACGCCGGAGCCGCCGCTCGATCCGCCAGAAACGCGGTGTGGGTTCCAGGGATTGCGTGTGGGGCCGTAGTGAGGATTATCGTTGGTGATCCCGTAAGCGAACTCGTGCATAGCGGTCTTGCCCACCATTACTGCGCCCGCATCGCGCAGCTTGGCAACCACCGCCGCGTCATGATCGGGTATGAAGTCCGCCAGAATCTTCGAGCCGGCGGTGGTGCGCACGCCGGCGGTGTACATCAAATCTTTCACGCTGATGGGAATGCCGTGCAAGGGTCCGCGATTTTCGCCCTTCATGATTTCGCGCTCAGCTTGGCGGGCTTCGCGCAGCGCGGATTCGGCGGTGATGGTAATGAAGGCGTTCAGAAGAGGATTGAGTTGTGCGATGCGCTGGAGCGCCTGCTCGGTCAGCTCGACTGGCGAGACTTGTTTATTGCGCACCTGCGCGGCGAC